>JACPOX010000312.1 GCA_016191305.1 Legionella longbeachae
AATGGCTTTTTGATCGATATCTGAATTATATTTCTACTGCAAAAAAACCTTCTTCTATTGTCATAGACCAGATCATGCAATTTATATTTACTAAATTTACAGATGAGAGTATAGGGAACAAGATTATTGATTACGGATTACAATTTATTTGTTCTAGGAATTCTTATGTAAATAATAGCAAGTTTCCTTATTGTCTGATTTCTTTATTTCACCATTGCCATCAGTTTATTAACCAAGAGAAAAATGCAAAGTACAAAAATACATTTGATAATAGATTCATCAATCTTTTTAATGTATGTATCAATTTGGATAAATTAGAATTAATTAAAGAATTCCTAAATTTTAATGACCAATTCACTAAATATCTTTCAGACTGGAACAGTAGTAAACATTTATTAGAGCATATATTCAGTAAATTTAATAAGAAACAGGTTTCTTTAGAAGAAACAATTACAAAACTCCGCTTTTTTTTAAAAAAAATCTTATTGAACAACTCAAGTATTGCTCTGATTTTTAAAATTGCTAACGACAAATGCAACCTAGAAGAGGGTCTAATTTTTCTCACTCAACTTAGCCCTATTTTTGTATTACACCATCCGCATCTTCTTGATTATTTATTAAGTCATACATGCCATTTATATTTTATATCAGAAAAAATTCAAGAGATAGAATTTAAGCAGTTCAATAAAATTATCTCTATTTTATTAAAAGAGGGAGCAAATCCAAGTGCTTTGATGTCACTAACCGGTGGTGATTTTAACAGCTTACAACTGATTTGTCTTAAAGCTGAACCTCATTTAGAAATTATTAAATTACTCATAGATACCAAATACGACTTTTTTAATAATAACTTTTCAAAAAGTTCTTCTAAAGAGTATTTTTTTGGAGATGGAATAAAAATGCTCACATGGGCTTTATTGCATGGTGTGGATTTTGGCATAAATCAATTAACATTAACTGATCAAAATGAAATGTTTAATCAGCTTATTAAGATCTGCAAGGAAGTGGATAAGGTTAATGAAGTAACAGAGTTTATTAAAAATGAAATTCAACTCTCTATAAAAAAATCAGCTGTTTCTGCTTTGATGGGAATAAAAAAAATCGAATCAGACAAAAAACAAAAATTATCAAAATACTTAAAAATATCAATTTTTAAAGATGCTTATTTGTACCAATCGGACGATACGAAGGAAATCATCCTTCAATGGCTGCTATTACCCAATCGTGTTGCGAATAAAATTATTGAACGTACTATAGAAAAATTCACATTAAAATTAGAAGTTGCTAATAACAAAGCCTCTTCTTGTCATATTTTTTAAACGATCGGCAGATAAACATGTAGGTTAGGCCCCTGGCCTAATGGCGCTGCCTTAAGCTTTTTCTCTTTATCCACTACGTCCCGCGACGTGTTCGCGGGATCCAGAAATCTGCTCTTTGCCTAGAGCCCTGGATCCTGCGGACAAGCCGCAGGAAGTAGGAAAAGCGGTTTTTTTGCCTTAAGGCAGGGTCATTGGATCCCTGGCCCAACGTGATCATCAAATAAAATATTGTGCCACAACCGTTACCCTGCATTCAAGATAGGTTTCAAAAATTGACCTGTATAAGAATGTTGGCATTCAGCCACTTGCTCGGGTGTTCCTATTGCCACAATACGACCACCTTTACTTCCTCCTTCAGGTCCTAAATCGATGATCCAATCTGCTGTTTTAATTACATCCAAATTATGCTCAATAATAACTATCGTATTACCCTGTGCTCTTAAATGAAATAATACGGCTAACAGCTGTTTCGTATCATGAAAGTGCAAACCAGTGGTTGGTTCATCAAGAATATATAATGTACTACCAGTATCTCGTTTTGATAATTCACGTGACAATTTAATTCTCTGTGCTTCCCCCCCAGAAAGAGTGGTCGCACTTTGTCCTAATTTAATATAAGACAAGCCCACATCCATTAAAGTTTTACATTTTCTAGCCAATACAGGAATCGCTGCAAAAAAATCATTAGCATCCTCTACAGTCATTTCCAACACTTCGTGAATATTCTTTCCTTTGTATTGAATATCCAGAGTTTCTCTGTTGTAACGCTTGCCTTTGCATACATCACAGGAGACATAAATATCAGGTAAAAAGTGCATTTCAACTTTAATTAGACCATCACCCTGACAAGCCTCACAACGACCACCACGCACATTAAAACTAAAGCGTCCGGGTTGATAACCCCGCGCCCGAGACTCAGGCGTACCTGCAAACAACTCTCTAATATGGGTAAATAGTCCAGTATAGGTAGCAGGATTGGAACGAGGTGTTCTCCCTATTGGACTTTGATCGATATCTATCACTTTATCGCATAAATTTAAACCCAGGATCTCATCTACTGATCCAGGAGTAAATAAACTGGCTCTGTTTAAAAGATTAGCGGCATTAGGGTATAAAGTATCATTAATCAAACTTGATTTACCAGAACCAGATACTCCTGTGATACAGGTCAGCAATCCCAAAGGGATACTCACATCAAGTCCTGATAAATTATTGCAAACCACACCTTTTAGATGAATCATTTTTTCATAATTAACAGCTAGGCGTGTTTGAGGAATGGCAATAGATTGTTTTCCAGACAAATATTGTCCAGTTAATGAAGCAGGATTTTGCATTACTTCTTTTGGCGTACCGCTAGCAACAATTTCCCCACCATGAACTCCTGCTCCAGGACCTATATCCAAAACATAATCAGCATTACGAATTGCATCTTCATCATGTTCTACCACAATTACTGTATTTCCAAGATTGCGCAAATGCATCAATGTTTTTAATAATCGATCATTATCTCGTTGATGCAGTCCAATTGAAGGCTCATCTAAAATGTACATTACACCTACCAATCCCGAACCAATCTGACTCGCTAAACGAATACGCTGTGCTTCCCCGCCTGATAAAGTTTCAGCGCTTCGAGTTAATGAAAGATAATCCAAACCTACATTAACGAGGAAGCCTAATCGCTCCACAATTTCTTTATTAATTTTTGCGGCAATTTCACCTTTATATCCTGGTAAACGTAGATTCTTGAAAAATTCATAGGCTTTTTCGATCGAATAAGCCGTCACTTCAGGTAGGTTTTTATTATCAATAAAAACATGGCGCGCTTCTTCTCGCAATCTAGCACCCATGCACTCCTGGCAAGGACGTGAGGACAAATATCTAGCAAGATCTTCGCGTATCATCCCAGAGTCAGATTCACGATAACGGCGTTGCATATTAGGAATAATTCCTTCAAATGAATGCCGCTTTACCATATACCCACCATTAGGTTTATGATATTGAAACTCAATAATTTCTTGCCCACTCCCGTATAAGATAATTTTGCGCATCTTTTCTGGCAAATCACAAAATGCCGTATTCGTATCAAAATCATAATGCCGAGCAAGTGATTCGAGCATCGAATAATAATAAGTAGTTTTTTTATCCCAGCCGCGAATAGCCCCTTCAGCCAAACTAGCTGTGTCATCATGGACAACTCGATCAGGATCAAAAAACTGATCCACGCCTAAGCCATCACATACAGGACATGCACCTACCGGATTATTAAAGGAAAAAAGCCTAGGTTCTAATTCACTGAGACTATAACCACATTCTGGACAAGCAAATTTTGAAGAAAATACAAGGTCATCAAACTGGTTTTCCATAGAGGCTACTATGGCTAGCCCTTCTGCCAAATTCAGCGCGTTTTCAAATGACTCACTCAAGCGTTGCGCAATCTCAGGCCGAACTTTAAATCGATCTACTACAACTTCGATCGTATGTTTGGTGCGTAAACCCAACTTAGGCGGAGAATCTAGTTCACATAATGTTCCATCAATTCGAGCACGGACATAGCCTTGGGCTTGCAAATTTTGTAATAGTTGTATTTGCTCACCTTTACGTTCACGTACTACGGGAGCCAAAATCATCACTTTACTATCAGGAGGTAAAGCCAAAACATGATCGACCATTTGACTAATTGTTTGCGCATGCAAACTGACATGATGAGTTGGACAGCGAGGCTCACCCACACGGGCATAAAGTAAGCGCAAATAATCATAAATTTCAGTAATCGTTCCAACTGTAGAACGGGGATTGTGTGAAGTTGCTTTCTGTTCAATAGAAATTGCGGGTGACAATCCTTCTATTGAGTCAACATCTGGTTTTTCCATCATCGCCAAAAATTGGCGTGCATAAGCAGATAATGATTCTACGTAACGTCGTTGTCCTTCTGCATATAAAGTATCAAATGCCAAAGAAGACTTACCAGAACCAGATAAACCCGTAATAACAATGAGTTGATCACGCGGTAAATCCAGATCGAGATTTTTTAGGTTATGGGTTCTTGCGCCACGTATAGTGATAGTATTCATAAAATTCAGTAAGTTGTCGAGTCTAAAGTATAGGACAAGAATTATACTTTAAAAAAGTGGGCAGTAGATCAAATAAGACAGGTTTTACCAGAAGATTTAAAAAAGATTCTTTACTTATAGATAATGTTACAATAAAAACTTACTTTACATCTGAAAAATAGAGTGTTTTATTCAAGTGCATTGCCGTCTGTGCGAATGAAGTGAAGCATCCTTATTTCAAACTAGAGGTGAAATTCAATGAATCTGATGTCTCGTTTTAAATTCTTTCTCTGGAAATTTAGTCATTTTAAAGTACCCCTGATCGGTTACTTGAAACCTCGACTAGTAAAACTAAATGATACTGAAATTGTCATATGCTTGCCTTTAAATAGACGGAGTCGCAATCACTTAAACTCTATGTATTTCGGTGCTTTAGCGGTTGGGGCAGATTTAGCAGGAGGATTACATGGTTTTTATCATGCAGATCAAAAACAATGCAAAGCGTCTCTTGTTTTTAAATCCTTTCAAGCACAATTTTTACACCGACCAGAATCTGATGTCTATTTTGTTTGCCTTGAAGGAGCACAAGTTCAGGCAATGATTGAAGACTCAAAAGCAACTGGTGAACGAGTAACTAAACCTCTTCATATTAATGCCTATACAGATTATCCAACTCTTAATCAAAAAGTAGCTGAGTTTATTTTAGAGTTATCAATAAAAGTTCGTTAGACTCAAAACATCTTCAACGAAGCATTGATTAATCTACAAATTAAGGCGAAAATATTGGCAGATTGAAAATATTCTTAATATTCGCTTAAGCTTTCATAAGATAATATGGCGGCACATTCGATTAATGTTTAGGTTATCTGTAATGTTTGATAAATATATAAAAATAGTTGAATCATTTAAACAAAATCAAATATCTAAGATTATTGAACGAAGTAATACCAAAATTTTTGAAATTCTATACAGCAAGCATGTTAGCCAACGAATAATTCCCTATTTTCATAATAAATCTGTACCTTTTACCGACTATGAACTGGATCCGGACAACATTTCTCAAATTAAAAAACTGATTAATGCACTTTATTATGCTCGCTTAACTGTTTTAGATTTAGAATCTGTCGATCTCAGAGATTCGAGCAGAAATTTCAAAGATTTGAAATTACTCTATAGCAGAACGATTAACTATGCTTATGAAGCAAGCTTTTTAGCAACTCATTTAGATGTTGACTTAAAAGACATGTTTCATGAAGAGTTTGCCATTTTATTGCCTTTATTAAGCCAAATCCAAAATTTTGCAGAACAACATAATTCAGATAAAACAGCGATAGTAAAGGCCTTGGAACCAATCCCATTAGCTTATAAAAGTGGCGAAATAACAGGAATTGCTATAGATCAAGTACAACCTATGAGTAGTAATGTAGATTATAATTTTCTTACTCAATTTAGCGCGGTATTACCTAGTTATATCGAGAAATTAACTCTCTCTATCCAACAATATTCGTCACAAATTAAAGAAAATGAACCAAAACTGAATAAAGAAAAGTTGGATGAGTTACAAAGTTCGGCACTAAACCTCTTAAATGAAATAGAAAATTTAAAAGGAAACAGTATTTTTGTTTCAGTAAAATTTTTAAATTACATTCACATTATTGGTAATATAATCACTTTATCCTCAAGTGCCTTAGAACAGATTGGAGAGTTAAGTGAATCCTCTCAAGATTTAATACGTGATAAATTAGCCCAGTTAAAATACACTATTTTACCCACATTATTTGGCCTAGTGGATAAAATTGAAGACAATGCCATGCTTAAACCCGGCACCTTGTCTGTTCCTTTGATGGAAAAAGTTAAGGTCTTATACGATGCATTGCTCTACCTGCCTAAAAAAGCAATTGACTTTAAAATCAAAGGTGAGGAACTACTTGATATAGAAGACTCACGATTCATTGAGTTAAGATTGGAAATGTCTTACAAACGGATAGACAAAGCCAATAAGTCCTTATACCAGATTCAAAAAGTACAAGACGCTTTTAAACGATTTTTTGCAATTTTGAATGACCCAGCTCATAAAAACCTTTGTTTGTATCAGCTACCTACCGAAGTAAAACAAGAACTCATTGGATATTATAAGCTTCTCAAACCTTACATGTCTAAATGCGATCTTGATTTAGATAAATTAATTATCAATAAATTAAAAAGTACTGGAAAAGAAGAATGGTCTTCTTTTCTTGGTCGACCGTACCGCTGGGCAAAGAACAAACTCCCAACAGATCATATTAGTTTTGTTTTAGCCAAACAAAAAACTTTAGAGAATTTAATTAGCAAAGATGAGAACAGTCAACTTTTTCATATTCATTTAAACAAAGATCTCATTGATTCAGTTCTCAAACAAGCTAATTTAGTGCTATTTCCTTATAGTGGACAAACTAGTGTATATGCTATTGATGAATCACTCCCTTTACAGATTGAACCAGAAATAGAGAAAAAACTTAAGCTTACAAAAGAAGAGATTAAACGCGTCCATGGTGCGTACTCCCGTTTTGCATTGATCATAAAAAATCAACTAGTTAGTAAATCAACACCTATTGAAAGAAATTTGCTGATAAATAATCTGTCTGAAAAAAATAAAGAAGAATGTCGTGATCTATATCAAATTTTTCAGCCTTATTTCATATCAGCTATCTCATCAGAACTTCAAAATTCTGCTAAAAATTTCAAAAAATATTTAGCCAATCTATTTAAAAATGATCCGATAAATAATGAAGAAGCACCATCTACGGCACAATTTCAATCGCTGGATGACAACATTCAAAGTTTCTTCACCCGTATCAACTTTGAGTGGGCTGATAAAGAAGAATTCCAAGAAATTTTCGACGCCTACTCTCGCTTTTCAACGTTGTTAAAAAGCCAAATTGAAAAAAAGTCAGAACTTTTCGATAATGTTTTAGTATTAAACCATCTTGACAGCAATATTAAAAAAGAATGCCGCAAATTATATAAAATCTTCCAACCTTATATTCAATTTGCAATTCCCCCTAAACAACAAGTTATAACTGAGCAGGTTGAGCACTATTTATCTGATTTTTTTTCTAATAAAACAATAGATATTTTAGATGCCCCATCTATCTCATCATTTCTAAAACTTGATAAAAACATCCTCCAGTTTTTCTCTAAATGGATAGATAAAAGTAAAAATTATTATGATATGACCAATCATCGATTTCTAAATGAAAATGAAACAAATGCTCTGCGCAACAGACGAGTAAAAGAAGATAAACTACATTTTAAAACAATAGAAAATGATAAAATACTAAAAAATGTAAAACAATTAACCGCAACACAAGCCCTTGAGCTTGGCCAGTGGTACCGTAATAAACATACTAAATTCTTAGTGAGTCAAGTGGCTTATGGTCAATTTATTGACCTGATAAATTATCAAATCGATAAAAACCCTTCTATTAGAACTAATATACTCCTCCTAAATGGACTCAACCCAGTTTTAAAAGAGCAATGTCGTAATTTATATAATATTTTTCAACCTTACTTCTTGGATGCCGTCCCATCCGAAAAGAAAGAAGAAGGCTTAAAAATTGATAAATATTTTGTCGATATATTATCAAACAGAGCAATAAACGAAAATGAACCGCCCTCTATTCAACAATTTCTGGTGTTAAATGAACAAATCCAAGACTTCTTAATTAATACCGCCAGTGAATGGGATAATAGATCTCTAGCCTATTATAACTTGGCCCAAGAAAAATTTATTCTTGAAAATGATAAAGCTCCCTTGGAGCACAACACAAATACAAGAGAACACTACGTTATTCAAAATACAAATTACTCCAAATCTCTTCATGAGTTTAGAATCTCCTTGTTTGCAGTAACTAAGCTGTTTAATAAAGCAATGCATGCCGAATTAAAACCGCAAAACTCTGGCGCACCTTTTCCTGAAATGGAGGACTATAACCAGCGATTATCTCAAAGCAGACAGGTTTGTGCCTTAAAAGATATTTTTAATAGCTTGTACCATTTAGAAGGGATCATTCTTGAACTAGAAAAATTAAATAATAAAAGTTCCAAAAGCATGTATGTTATAAATTTAGTACAAGCTTATGGGCATATTAATGAAATTAATAGTTTAAGCAAGCGACTACTTAGTGATCCACACTTAGGATTTATCGCTCGAGAGTTGCTTCACAAAGCACAAACTCTGTATGCAAGCTTTCAGGAACATTCCAATGCTTATCAAGTTGAGCCAGAACAAGTCCCATATGGATCAGAATCTGTGACATACAACTCACTTTGGTATGTTCTTAATGCTTTCTATATTAGCCCAAAACATATTAGAGCATTAAAAAATAATAGCGATCTGAGCACTGAAGAACTTAAAGATTTGCATATTCATGCCAAAAAAGCATCAATGTTCATAGAAAAATTGATTAATAATTCTGATTCTTATTTTAAATTATTCCTGCAAACACCCAAGATGATTTATCTTTATCAGGAAATGACCAAGAAATTGAATGAATTTACCAGCACTGCTCATGATGTTGTACTTAACAATTTAGATCAAATAAGAACGACAATATTTACCCCCATGCTTATGGAAGCAGATCACTGGGAAGATAAATTGGGGTTAAAGCCAGGTAGTTTGTCAGGCTCACTAAGAAATATAACTGATGAGTTCTATAAAGGTTTATTACATCCATTAGACTTAAATTCAAAAAAACATATATCTTTAGTCTATGATAAAGATCCTTTAGCAAACAGAACAAAAATAGTTAAAAAACAGATAAAGCATACAAAAAAATATTTAAAAAAAATCGATAAAGAATACGCAGATATTGAAAATTTATATCGTTGTTACATTGCCTATCAATCATCAGATAATATATGGACACGAGAAGAAGAACTCCAGAAAAATGAAACTAAGTTACGTGAGGCGTATAAAAAAGCGCTTCCAAAGCTAAGTAAACTGAAACTGGATAAAAAAATTGAGATCGAAGCAAGCCAATATCCTGAGGATCATGTACTTGATGATCTTTGTAATTTGGGACTTGAAGATTATGATCCTCATTTTA
>JACPOX010000237.1 GCA_016191305.1 Legionella longbeachae
GCAGGCCTTGAAGTAAAACGAATCATTAACGAACCTACTGCAGCGGCTCTTGCTTATGGTATGGATAAAAAACGTGGCGATTCAATTATTGCTGTATATGACCTTGGTGGTGGTACATTTGATATCTCGATTATTGAAATTGCGGAAGTGGATGGGGAACATCAATTCGAAGTATTAGCGACTAATGGTGATACTTTCCTTGGTGGTGAAGATTTTGACTTGGCGTTGATTGAATATCTGGCTTCTGAATTCAAAAAAGACAGCGGTATTGATTTACATAGTGATCCTTTAGCCTTACAACGTTTGAAAGATGCTGCAGAAAAGGCAAAAATTGAACTTTCTTCAGCGCAACAAACTGATGTTAATCTGCCATACATTACTGCAGATGCTTCTGGACCGAAACATTTAAACATTAAATTGACTCGCGCTAAATTGGAATCTCTGGTTGAGAAACTGGTTGAGCGTACAGTAGAGCCTTGCAAAATAGCTTTGAAAGATGCTGGATTAACGGTATCACAAATTAATGAAGTTATTTTAGTAGGTGGCCAAACTCGTATGCCTTTAGTACAAAAAACTGTAGAAGAGTTTTTTGGTAAAGAACCACGTAAAGATGTTAACCCAGATGAAGCAGTTGCTGTGGGCGCTGCAATTCAAGCGGCAGTATTATCTGGTGAAGTGAAAGATATTCTGTTACTTGACGTTACTCCTTTGTCCTTGGGTATTGAAACTATGGGTGGTGTGATGACAAAACTCATCGAAAAAAATACTACAATTCCAACTAAAGCAAATCAAGTTTTCTCTACTGCAGATGATAATCAAACAGCAGTTACAGTGCATGTGCTGCAAGGTGAAAGGGAACAGGCATCAGCAAATAAATCTTTAGGTCGATTCGATTTGGGTGATATTCCTGCAGCACCACGCGGTGTGCCACAAATTGAAGTAACTTTCGATATTGATGCGAATGGTATTCTTAATGTTTCTGCTAAAGATAAAGCGACAGGTAAAGCCCAATCTATTGTTATTAAGGCTTCCAGTGGTTTGAGTGACGAAGAAGTTGATGCGATGGTAAAAGATGCTAAATCACATGCAGAAGAAGATAAGAAATTTAAGGAAATGGCAGAACTACGTAATCAGGCAGACAGCTTGATCCATAGTTGTGAAAAATCCATGAAAGATTTAGCTACTGAACTTGCTGAAGATGAGAAAAAAGGTATAGAACAGGCGATTTCTGAATTAAAAGAAGCAATTCAGGGCAGTGAAAAAGCACAAATTGAAGAAAAATTGAAAGTGTTAAGCGATGCCTCTGCTAAAATGGCTGAACGAGTTTATGCCAAAAAAGCTTCTGAAGGACAAGCCGAACAAGGGCAGACACATCAAGAACAAACACAGGCCAATGAGTCTAAAGTAGATGAAAGTGTTGTTGATGCTGAATTTGAAGAGGTTAAAGACGATAAGAAGTAAGTATATAGTATGAAATTGTAGAATGTAGGTTGGGCCCCTGGCCCAACAAAGAACTATATGCTGGGCTAATGTTCCTGTTGGGCCAGGGTCCCAACCTACAAAATTTTCAGATGATAGTTTTTTCTGAATCTATATATCCATTTAATTTTTAATATATTGTGAGTAGTTATGGAAAAGCGGGATTATTATGAACTTTTAGAAGTAAGCCGAACTGCCAGTGATGCTGAAATTAAAAAAGCATATCGCAAATTGGCAATGAAGTACCATCCAGATCGTAATCCTGGTGATTCTGCATCAGAAGAGAAATTTAAAGAAATTCAAAACGCTTAC
>JACPOX010000238.1 GCA_016191305.1 Legionella longbeachae
TCCGATACAAAACTCATTTAGATTCTCAGGGACAGGTACCCTAAGCTTAGGATTGCGGACAATAATTCGGCTAATGGTCTGACCTTCCAAATGAGGCTTAATTCCTTGTTTTGTTGTTTCAACTTCTGGTAATTCAGGCATTATTTTTTATCGTCATGTTCGAAGATTCTGCCCTGATTTTTTTTATTGATCTCTGTTTGAGTTGATTTACTTGGGAACAGATATTCTTTTATCGTTGATACCAACCAAAGAATGCCGCCTATAATGAGTCCCCAAATAAGCACATAGGAAAACATAAACAAGAGACCAAGAAATAGGGCAATAGCAATTCCGGCCACTATAAATGGGACCAGGTTTTCAAAGATCTTTGCCAGTGGAAATTTATTGTTCATAGCATGATTCCAAGTCTTGATATTTATTAATTATCGGCTACATAATGAAATGTTGCAACGTAAAGAGCAAAAATGTGTTATTCTTATATGGTATAGAGGGAATTTCTGGAAATCTTACACTAATGAGTATCCAACTAAAGGATAAGTTTTTTTCTTAATTTGCATTTTTTTGCATTTGAAGTGGAGTTAATATGGTTTTTGGTTATTTAAACCTGTCTTTTTGGGGATATGTAATTGCGACATTAATATTAACGCAAATTACTATTGCATCGGTTACGCTTTATCTTCATCGACATCAAACTCATCGGGCTTTGACATTGCACCCGATTGTCAGTCATTTTTTTCGTTTATGGCTTTGGCTAACTACCGGTATGGTTACTGCAGACTGGGTAGCGATACATCGTAAACATCACGCATCAGCAGATGTTGAGGGAGATCCTCATAGTCCTGTAGTATTTGGTATTAAAAAAGTGTTTTGGCAAGGGGCTGAACTCTATAGGTCGGCTCGACGAAATAGAGACATGGTAGCGAAATATTCTCATGGTACGCCTAATGATTGGCTTGAGAGGAAAGTGTATGCTGCACATTCTGCCAAAGGAATTTTGCTGATGCTGTTTGTGGATTTATTTTTGTTTGGTGCACCCGGAATTACTATTTGGGCAATCCAAATGATGTGGATACCAATTTTTGCTGCTGGAGTAATTAATGGAATTGGGCACCATTGGGGTTATAGAAATTTTGAATGTCCCGATGCAGCAAGAAATATTATCCCTTGGGCATTTTGGATAGGCGGAGAGGAGTTGCATAATAATCATCATACTTTTGCTTCTTCAGCCAAGTTTTCTGTGAAGTGGTGGGAATTTGATATAGGTTGGATGTATATTTGTATTCTTTCGTTTTTAGGCTTAGCGAAAGTGAAAAAATTACCGCCAAAGCTTGCTATGGATGCTGGTAAATTGTCGATTGATTTGGATACAGTAAAAGCGGTAGTTTCCAATCGTTTTCAAGTGATGTCTAATTATTATAAAAGCGTTATTCGACCGATCATCAAACAAGAAAAGATCAGCATTGTTGAAAATAAAGAAGAAAAAAAGCTTTTATTGCGTGCTGGCAGTCTATTGCGCCGTGAAAATTGTTTGTTGACAGCCAAAGCTAAAGCTCGTTTATCTCGTCTGTTAGAAGCTCGTGAGCAATTACGTGTTGTTTATACTTATAAACAATCGTTACAAAATATTTGGTTAAAAACTGCCTCGAATCAGAAAGATTTAATAGACGCATTGCAACAATGGTGTCGCCAAGCAGAAGAATCTGGTTTGGAAGTACTAAGACAATTTGCTCAACAATTAAAAGGTTATGTGCCTGTTTACAGGTAATTTTATCATAAGGATTTGGTAGGTTGGGCCTCTGGCCCAACAATGGGCTTTATGTTAGGCTGCTGTTCCTGTTGGGCCAAGGGTCCAACCTACAATTTAAAGCCACTTTTCTTTAACTTAATGGCAGTGAGCCGTCAAGCTAAGCCGAAATATACAAAAAAATTCTTAAAAATATCTCTTATTAATAACTGACGTTAGCTTAATGGCAGTAAGTGTTAGGAGAGTGTTATAAGCTTTCTTGTTTTTCATTCTAAATTTTCTATAGTATTTATTATTACGGCAATTACAGGGAGTTGTTTATGATGAAAAGTATAGCAATAGTTACTGGGGGAACAGGAGGTATTGGTACTGCCATTTGTCAAAGATTGGCTTCTGATTTTCAAGTAGTCGCTTGTTATTACAAGCAGGGAAAACATGAAGAAGCAAAGCGATGGCAAGAGGAGCAAAAAAAGCTGGGCTATGATATTGATATTGTTTATGGTGATATAGCGCAATTTGTCGACTGTGAAAAAATAATGAGTCTGGTTATGGAGCGTTATAACAGTGTAGATGTATTAGTTAATAACGCAGGTATTACCCAAGATTGCAGTTTACGTAAAATGACGCCAGAACAATGGCAAAATGTTATTGATGCTAACTTGACCAGTGTGTTTAATATGACCCGGAATGTTATTCCCGTTATGTTAGATAGGGAATATGGTCGTATTGTTAGCATTTCTTCAATTAATGGACGAAAAGGACAATTTGGTCAATGTAATTACGCTTCTACCAAAGCAGCCTTATATGGTTTTAGCAAAAGTCTCGCTTTAGAGGTAGCAAGCAAAGGCATCACCGTGAACACTATTTCTCCGGGCTATATAGAAACTTCTATGCTGACTTCGTTAAAAGACGAGGTACTCAATTCGATCATCTCGAATATCCCTGTTGGTCGCTTAGGACATCCAAATGAAGTTGCTGATGCAGTGGCTTATTTAGTGTCTCCTCATAGTGGATTTATCACTGGCGCAAATTTGGATATTAATGGCGGTCAATATATGTAAAAACAATTATTGATTTGGAAGTTAAAACTATTTTTGAACATCCTAAATGCTGCAGCTAAATATAATAATTCAATGGATGAATTTAGGATTATTCTCATGCATTATCTAAACTAATAACAGAGAATTTTATGCAAAATAATAATGTTGTTTTGGTTACTGGTGGTACTGGAGATATTGGTACTGCTATTGCTAAAGAGTTAGATGCTTCTTATAAACATGTCGTTGCCCTTGATTTAATTTCTGAAGAGCAGGGTAAAGCATGGAAAAAAGATTTGATGAATCAAGGATATAAAAATATCGACTTTCGCCATATGGATGTAACCAATTATGATCAATGCGGGAAAGTTATTTCTTCAATTATTGAAGAGTTCGGAGATATTAATGCATTGATTAATAATGCGGGTATTACTCGAGATGCTGTATTTACTAAAATGACGAAAAAACAATGGGATGAGGTACTGACAGTTAATCTAGATGGGATGTTTAATACAACTCGTCATGTTGTTGAAAACATGAAAGAGCATGAATCAGGTCGAATCGTGAACATTTCTTCAGTAAATGCACAAAAAGGTCAATTTTCCCAAGTAAATTACGCTGCTTCAAAAGCAGGGGTATATGGTTTTACAAAAAGTTTGGCACAAGAATTAATGAGTAAAAATATTACAGTGAACAGTCTTTCTCCAGGTTATGTAGATACTCGATTAATGAAAGGGATTAGGCCTGATATCTTGGAATCGATTATTGCACAAATTCCAGCAAAACGTTTAGCCCAAACTCAAGAGATTGCTTGGGCTGTAGAATTTTTAATTAGTGAAAAGAGTCGATATATAACTGGAGCTAATTTAAGCGTAAACGGCGGCCTCCACATGTACTAGAACGTTCATATTTGGTGCATCTTGAACGATCTCGCTGGTAAAAAAATGCTCACATACTTATGTATGCTGCGCTTTTTTTACCAGCGAGATCGTTCAACCTGCACTCAAATCTGAACGTTCTAAAATTTATCCCAATATTAAGAGAAAACTATGACTCGATTAATTAAGAAATATAAAAATCGTCGGCTTTATGATACAGAGACTAGTCAATATATAACCCTTGAACAATTACAACGTTATGTAGTGGATGGAGTAGATTTTAAGGTAGAAGATTCTGTAACTGAAAAAGATCTAACTAATTCTATTTTGTTGCAAATTATTGTTGAAATGGAGGCTGGATCTACTCAATTTTTATCTTCCGAGATTTTGCGCCAGATTATTGGCTTGGCAAATCATCCGATGCACGCATCATTGAAAACGATGATGGAGCAAATGTTTCAAGTCATGGAAAAACCACTGCAAAATAATCCTTATCAACAAGCAACTGATGTATGGAATCAACAAATGCAAACCATGATGCATCAATGGAAAAATTTGTTTAAAGGATGAAAATTTTTTTATGCTGCACCGCAAAAATAATTCGTTTAATCTATTGACAGAATTGTTGTATATATACTAATATTAAATTGTGCGATGCAACATATTGGAGGCTGTTATGAACAATCAACAAAATTTTGAAAGATGGACTGAAATGGCAAAAAAACTACAAGAGCCTATTCAAGCTATAGCTGAATTAAATGTAAAAACCTTACAAGCTCTTAGTTACATAAAGCCAGAAGAGCTTGCCACTATTAAAAAGCCTGAAGAGTTATTAGAAAAGCAAATTAATCTAGCGGTTGAAAATGGCCACAAGGCTTTGGATTATATGCAAAAGTCATTTCAAATTATTGAAAAAGCAATGTTAGGTATTGTTCAAGAAACTAAAAAAACAACGGAAGTGAAACATTAATTTAGATACAGTTACTCTGAACAACAGTTTAATTTATACAAATAATCGCTTTATCATCTCCTAAGCAAAGGAGCAAAGAAATTCTGATGAGAGAATATATTGCTCCTTTGCTTCCCAAGAATTTATATTAATCACTCACACGATTTGATACTCCAAACCAGCCATTGTTAATCCCTAATAACTAATTTATAGTAATACATTTTTTCTAAGGGAAAATAATGTTAAGGAAGATTGGTTTTGGTTATATGATTTCTTTGGTGCTGGCTACTAATTCATTTGCGGGGTTTTATGTTGGTGCAGGTATTGGGCCAGACTATGCCCAATTCACTCAAAAAGTTCATGTTTTTGATAATCATGGTAGTTTCAATGTAATAGATGAGCAAAATTTTTCAGGGGCAGGTGTTTTTGGTACTTTTTTTGGAGGTTCTTCTTGGATTCACAATAGGTTTTATTTGGCTGGAGAAGCTAATTTTAATCCAAGTTCTGTGAAGTATAGATTGGTGAATAAAGAATATATTCATCGAAATTTTGCCAGAACTTCTTTTACTATTCCTTATAGTACGGGAGTGAGTGCATTACCTGGTTTTCTACTCACCCAAAATGCTGTGGTTTATGGGCGCATTGGTTATGCGAATGGCCATGTTGCACTTCGTAATTCCGATCCTACAATACATAGTTCAATTGCAAATCGCAATGGTGTTCGTTATGGTGTCGGTTTTCGCTTTAACCTTGTAGATAGTTGGACATTGATGGCGGATTTTAGTCAAACGAATTATGAAAAATTCAGTAGTCACTTCTTTGATCCAACGGGTGGAGTCACAAAAAATGCTCGAATTTACCCTGTTTCAGCACAATTTGCTTTTGGCCTTATTTATAATTTTGATAAACCTAAAGCAGTTTTTGTTAAGTAAGAAGAGTTCTTTACTCAGATTAAGCGTTCACGCAAAATTGCGTGGACGCTAACTGCCTTACATTTGCGGTACATTTATATAATCCCTAAAAGAAGGGATTATATAATTAACAAAATATGTTGTGGTGGGAATTAAAATGGAACATCATCATCCAGTTGATCGAAGGCATCTTGAGGAACTGGATTGTTTTGCTGCCTATTGGTGTTTGATGGAGCCGAAGCAGGAGCAAATTGTGCTTGTGGCATATCATCATAATTTGCTGTGCTACCGCCTTTACTGTCTAACATTTGAATGTCACTGGCGACAATCTCTGTGGTATATTTGTCTTGGCCTTGTTGATCCTGCCATTTTCTGGTTCTTAAGCTTCCTTCAATATAAAGTTTTGATCCTTTACGAACATATTCACCCGCTATTTCACCTAATCGATTAAAACAGACAACACGGTGCCATTCAGTGCGTTCTTGTTTTTCTCCAGTAGTTTTATCTTTCCATGATTCACTGGTAGCAATTGAGAGTGTAGTCACTGCGTTGCCATTAGGTAAGTAACGTACGTCAGGATCAACCCCAACATTGCCAATTAGGATGACTTTATTTATGCCACGTGCCATTTATTATCTCCTGTATGCGAAAGTTAGAAGAAGAGTATACCTAATTTATATTTACCTTGCACTGATGACATAATTCTAGAGAAACGGTTTGCAAAAACACAGGTACATTGATTAAGAATTAATTATTGTATAGCATAGGCCTTTGTGAAAAAAAGATTGTAAATATTTTAAAGGAATAACTAATGAGATCAAAAAAAGATCAAAATATTTCCATCCAACCCGTTAAAAATATTAAACAAAAAAACACATTATCTTTTACTTGGTTATTATCAGAGTATGGTCGCAATATTCAATTATCCATTTCAGGCAATGCAACACTTGTTAAAGACACCGTAAAATCCATTTTAGGTGGATTAGAACGAATTAGAGCGCTTGGTATGACTGAGCCCCCACGGCCGATTTCTAACTTTGCACAGTTTGATATTGTGCTGACAACAGATGCTCGGATCCTAGTCAATTTATTTCATTATTTAATTCAAGAGCATCAATCTAGCCCGGACTTTTTTCCTCAGATTTGGAGGGAAGGTTTGCTAATAAATCACATTAATTTAATGGGTGAACAGCAAATGGGCATGCCTTATTATGTTGCACAATTAGCCTTAGACAAAGCAAGAGAAAAAATTAAAAATGGAGAACGATTTATTTTTAAGCCCTATACTGATGAAGACATTTTACACGCTTTTCCTCGTTCTAAAGTAGGGCAAGCTTTAATCATTGAAAATGAACGAACACCCCAAGAACAAAAAAATGAAGTGATGATTAAAATAAAAAAACCTGGTTTTTTTGATCAAATAAACGAGCACAATGTAAATAAAAATATTAAAGATTCTTTTGAAACGAATACAATTTCTCCACTTTTAAATTAGTCAAAAAGCGTTTTATCTGAAATCAAAATATGTTCATAAAGACGTATAATTTGCTGTTGGGTAACCCGAGGTGTGGAAAGTTCGGGTAACTCATTTATATCAAAAAATCAATTTCCGAAATTTCGAGATTTTCCTTTGCTTCGCCCGATAATATGTCACAATGAAAAAAACATTTATAAATATGAGGCCACTGCAGTGGATGTTTATGCTTCTGTTTATCCCATAATGCAAGAAGGCTGATTACAGAAACATCAAAACCGGTTTCTTCTTTTGCTTCTCTGATGACTGATTCTGCTGCAGATTCATTGGTCTCTGCCCAACCTCCAGGTAAGGTCCATAAGCCATCAGCTCTTTCTTTAACCAGTAACACTTTATTATCTTTAAGAATAAAAGCACGAACATCAACTTTGGGCGTCGCATAGCCTTTTTCTAATGAGAATAACTCTTTGACTTCATTAAAAGGAGTGTTTGAACAATTTGCTGTCATCTCAGAAGCAAGATCACGTAATCTTAGATATCTTTCTTTATCAAATTCATTATTTGAATAGGCAAGTCCATTTTGAGCAATTGCCTGAATTTCAGTAATGTATTTAAACCAAAGAGAATTATCTATGGACATATGCAGTTATTCCTATATGTATTGTGTTAGTAAATTAAGTAAAAGCTTGCCATATAGTTGCAACTATAGCTAGCATCAATCCAAAATTGAATGTTGACCGGTATTAGTGCATTTTTTTGCAAGAATGCTATTATAATTTTTCACTGCTTTAAAATGGACTTTCTTATGCAAAATATCACCACTCAAAACCTGATTCAATTGTCAGAAATAAACTTTCAAAATTTTGAAGAAACATTACAAGTTCAAAAAGCTATTTTGCCCGATAATATCCAGCAATGGGATAAAGAGACCTGGCTGAATGCAATACTCAAATTTTTTCCTTCCCTCCATGAAAACTTTGTTGCAGAAGAACTAAGAAGAAGTGGTAGTAAAAATAGGTTATTTGGAGCGCATGCCAATTTCTTGAATTTTGTGGACTCATCGGAGCTTGTTAGATTTTTTTTTGAGTTCAAGCAAATGTATTTTGATCGATTGAGTGATAACCGTAAAAAATTATGGATGGATATTATAACAGAAGATGTGGATGCACTGTCTTCATCCTACCTATCACCAGAACTATTGTTTTCAAAGTTCGGAGAGAATCGATTAGAAATTTTGGAAAACTGGAATCCATCTCCATGTGAAGTTGTTCATAAAAATAGTTTGTTGCAAAAAGTTTTATTCCAAAACATTCAGAGCACCTTTAAAAAAAGTAATCTTAAAGAAGATGGCGCAGGCAGAGCCTTACTTCACTATGCCGCTGCACTGGGTATCACTGATATTTGTTTATCTTTTAGCAATAAAGATTATTTAAAAAAAGATAATAAAGGGCAGACCCCTATTGAATATGCAATACGCTATCGACAACAAGAATGTGTTCTAAATATCCTAGCATCCAAAAAAATATCAGGCCCTCTAATAGAAAGCATGGGAGTGAAGTTAACAAGAAGTGCAATACGTTTTTATTTAATGGACGTGGTTGCTTTCTTGATAGAGCAAGAGTCAGTACTAAAAGAAATTACCACACAACATAATGAAATTTTTACAGAGATTGCACGTTGCGGTCAGCATACACTTCTTAAAAAACTTAGAAATCATCCTGAGATTATCAAGCTCATCAAAATATCTGGGGATGCAACTATTAAA
>JACPOX010000239.1 GCA_016191305.1 Legionella longbeachae
CCTATCAAGTTACCAGTGGCGATATCGCTTATTTAGGTCAGGATTTAAGTCCTTTATCACCTGATGAGAGGGCTCGTGCAGGTATTTTTATGTCTTTTCAATATCCTGTGGAGATACCAGGGGTAACAAACATTAATTTTCTTAAGGCTTCCGTAAATGCGGTACGTAAAGGTCAAGGGAAAAATACATTGGACGCTATTGAATTTCTGAGCTTTATACGAGAAAAATGTCAGTTGCTGGATATGGATGAAAGTTTTTTATATCGCAGCATTAATGAAGGATTCTCTGGGGGCGAGAAAAAGCGTAATGAAATTTTACAAATGGCCGCTTTGGAGCCCAAACTAGCTATTCTTGATGAGACCGATTCGGGTTTAGATATTGATGCGCTGCGCATTATTTCTCATGGGGTTAATGCGATGCGCTCCCCTGATCGTGCTATTATATTAGTGACACATTATCAACGATTGCTAGATTATATTGAGCCCGATTTTATTCATGTGTTGGTAAATGGTCGTATTATTATGTCTGGTGATAAAACTCTTGCGCTTGAATTAGAGAAAAAAGGCTACAGCTGGCTTGAGGAAACGGTGCAGTGATGAGCGAAATTTTGGATTTTTACCAACAGCAAGCGAAAACAAATTTATCTACTTTACCTTGGCTTGCCCAGTTGCAAACGAAGGCATTAATGGACTTGAATCGTCATGGTTTTCCGACGCGTCATGATGAAGAGTGGAAATACTCAAGCGTTGATGCCTTGTTAAAGCAGTCTTTTATGTCCCTTGGTGAACTGAATAGCAAGGCTAAGATGCCTGATGAATCCATGAAAATGACCTTTGATTTGCCGATAAAGCAGCACTTGCTGATGCAAAATGGGTTGGTTTCTGAAGTAGATAAGCTTGCTACGGCTCTACCTGCAGGCGTTTTGGTGCTTTCTTTATCTGATGCTCTTACTACTTATCCCAAATTGCTTCAACCTTATCTGGGAACTATTTTAAACCAAGAACATGGCTTTCATTTTTTAAATACTGCGATGATTCAAAGTGGTATATTGATTTACATTCCAGCAGGAGTCACGATTGAAGAACCAATCGCCCTAGCCCATGTGCAGACTCAAATGAATCAGGCAGTTTATTTACGGCATCTTATTATTGCTGAAGCAAACAGTCAGGCCACTGTAATTGAAGACTATCAAGGCTTGGCAGATTGTTGTTATTTGACCAATACCATCACTGAGATTTTTGTTGGAGCTGGCGCTAAATTAACGCATTGTAAGATTCAAAGAGAAAGTAAATCAGCTTATCATCTAGGTCATTTATCAGTGAAACAACTGGCTGGAAGTGAGTTTGCCAACCATTCATTGAGTTTGGGAGGACAATGGGTCCGCTCGGATATCAGTTTGTACTTGCAAGAAGAAAAAGCACATTCATTAATGAACGGGATTTATGCTCCTGCTGAAGGGCAGCATGTAGATCATCATACTACAGTGCATCATTTAGTACCTCATTGCAGCAGTGAACAGGATTATAAAGGTATTTTGACCGGGCGTTCTCGTGCGGTATTTAATGGCAAGGTGATTGTTGCTAAAAACGCACAACATACGGATGCCAAACAGCAAAATAAAAATTTGTTACTTTCAGCAAATGCTGAAGTAGATACTAAGCCGCAATTGGAAATTTTTGCTGATGATGTTCTGTGCTCTCATGGTGCTACAGTCGGACAATTGGATGAAGAAGCATTATTTTATTTGGCGACTCGTGGTATTGGAAGACTTGAAGCATCACATTATTTAATCCATGCTTTTGCTAGTGATAATTTGCGACTGATCCCGCACCGTCAGTTGGCGGATTATATGGGGCATTTATTAACACAACAGTTGGGGTAAGCTGATGAGCGCTTTGGATATTCATGCAATTCGTAGAGATTTCCCTGTACTCAATCAAAAAGTGAATGATTTTGATTTAATTTATTTTGATAACGCGGCGACTACGCAAAAGCCTAAAGCTGTGATCGATGCCATTTCTTATTATTATGAACATGATAATTCTAATGTGCATCGTGGTGTACATACTTTAAGTGTTAGAGCTACTGAGCATTATGAAGCCGCTCGTTCCAAAGTGAAACGTTTTATCAATGCTCGATCTCCGCGAGAATGTATTTTTGTACGTGGAACAACAGAGGCGATTAATTTGGTGGCACAAGGTCTGGTCGCTCCACGCATTTTTCCTGATGAAGAAATATTAATTACTTATATGGAACATCATTCCAATATTGTTCCTTGGCAAATGGTATGCAAAAAAACAGGTGCAAAACTGCAAGTCGCACCCATTTCGTTTGAGGGTGAAATTTTATTAGATGAATTTGCCAAAAAATTAAATAAAAACACTAAGTTTGTCGCTATTAATTATGCATCTAATGCTTTGGGTACGATTAATCCAGTTAAAAAGATGATTGAGATGGCTCATGCCTATGGAGCAGAAGTTTTGTTAGATGGTGCTCAGTCAACGGCTCATTTACCTATAGATGTACAAGATTTAGGTTGTGATTTCTATGCTTTTTCAGGACATAAAATGTATGGTCCGACAGGTATAGGTGTTTTATGGGGTAAAGCAGAACTTTTAGATGCCAGGTCTCCTTATCAGGGCGGCGGGGAACTGATTAATTATGTGACCTTGGAAACAACTGAAGATGCCTCGTTACCGCAGAAAATTGAA
>JACPOX010000067.1 GCA_016191305.1 Legionella longbeachae
ATTAAAACAAAGTGGGTTTAAGGCCTTAGCTTCATTAGGTAAAACACTAACTGCCTGGAAAGATGAAGTGGCTAGAATGTGGCGATTTAGTAAATCTAATGGGATTACAGAAGGATTTCTTTTTCAAACTTTGGAGTGAAATCAATAAATGCCTTTTTATGTTCTCTTGCTATTTTTATAATAGATTCTGGAAATAAATTTTCAATTCCATTTTTAATTAGATTATTTTTTTCAAAAGGTATAACTTTTTTTATAACATTTCCTTTTACATCATCGGATTTCATCGAAAGATGAAATTGATACAACGAAGAGCTTATGGTTTTAGGAATTTTGAAAATTATAGGGTACGTGTTAAGGTGCTCTGCGGGTGATTATAGCTGCCCCCTTAAATGGGAAAGAGCCCATATCTTTTGCATTGGCTTCATCACTAGGAGCCCTCTCTTACTGGGGTATTAGTTCCATTTAAATGAGCGATAGCTAAATTTAAATGTAAGGGCAAGCAGTTCCATTTGATTGTGAAATAATTTGGCTATACCCATGGCTATACCGAATCAGATTGCTAACGTGCAAATTTAAAATTTTAAATCATAACCAATTGATTTCATTGGTGTCCCGGGCAGGATTTGAACCTGCGACCTGCCCCTTAGGAGGGGGCCGCGCTATCCAGCTGCGCCACCGGGACTTGAAATGAATTCGTAAGTCTACCTTCATCATTGATAAATGACAACCTCCATTTATTATATGAAGGTTTCTATATTTCAGAGGTATTGTAAGTGAGGAAATGAGATTCTTTCTCTAAAAGAAAAAAGAATCTCAAGCCTAGGGTCTAATCAATGATGCCCATGCATATTACTTCCAGAGCTATGTCCATGAACATGACTATTGTCATGACCATGCGTATTTCCCTGAGTGGAAGAGTGACTATGCACCTCGTTATTTGGAATATAAACCGTTCCAGTATTGGCGTGTCCATGCTGATTACTGGAAAAATAGCTGGGTTCATAGGAAGAACTATTATAATGATTATATCTATTAGACCCATAACTCGTGTTTGCAGGGTTTGTAGTTCTGATAGTGGTATGCGTATTACCATTACAACCAAATAAAAAAGGCAAAACACAAACCAGTCCAATCGCAATCATTGCAATTGGAATTAAGGGAGGAAAAATAAAAACTGTTGAGGCAAGCATCATTTTGGCACCTACGGCTGCGGTGGCAAGCGAAGTAGATTTAAGTGCTACCGCAGCAATAATTCCGGCGGTGATGATTGCTGCAGCAGTTAGTGCAGCCATACACTTGAATAAAAAACTATAATTGAAGTTATCTTCCTGCTTCTCATTTTTTTTGGCCATTTGTCACCTCATGTGTTTTATCATAGTAATAGACTTTTTCGGAAACTCGCTACAGCGGAGAATTACTTCGTCGATACGGTGCTCGAATCCTCATGTACTTATGCACACTCCGGTTCAGCGCTCCGTGTCTTCTCGCACTTCTCCTCTGTAGCGAGTTTCCGAAGAAGTCTAATATATTTGAATAGAATTGAACACTCCCCAAATTGAATTTTGGGGGGCACTCGTTATTCATCTTCCCAGCTTAAAGTACCGCCGGCTTGATATTCAATGACTCTAGTTTCAAAGAAATTTTTCTCTTTCTTCAAGTCCATCATTTCACTCATCCAAGGAAATGGATTTTCAGCACCAGGATATTGATCCGCCAAACCGATTTGATTTAAACGACGGTTGGCGATGAAGTGCAAGTACTCCTCAAACATTTCTGCGTTCATTCCCAAAATACCTTGAGGCATAGTGTCTTTGGCATATTGATACTCCATTTCTACACCTTGGCGAATCAGTTGGATCATTTCTTCTTTAAACTCAGTAGTCCATAAATGTGGATTTTCAATTTTAATTTGGTTAATGACATCAATCCCAAAATTCATATGCATTGATTCGTCACGTAAAATGTATTGAAACTGTTCTGAGGTTCCTACCATTTTGTTACGTCGGCCCATAGATAAAATCTGTGTAAAACCAACATAAAAAAAGATCCCTTCAAAAATGACATAAAAAGCAATTAAGTCACGTAATAAACGCTGATCATTTTCTATAGTACCTGTATGAAAATTCTCATCACCCAAACTTTGAGTATAAGGTAATGCCCAAGCTGCTTTCGTTGCAACAGATGGGATTTCTCGGTACATATTAAATACTTCTGCTTCATCCAGCCCCAGACTTTCAATAATATATTGATATGCGTGTGTATGCAGCGCTTCTTCAAAAGCTTGACGCAACAGATATTGCCTGCATTCGGGATTTGTTACATGCTTATAAACAGCTAGAACCAGGTTATTGGCCACCAATGAATCTGCTGTGGAGAAAAATCCTAAGTTACGTTTGATAATTAAACGTTCAGCTTCTGTAAGTCCTTTAGGATCTTTCCAGAGCGCTACGTCAGCACTCATACTGATTTCATTGGGCATCCAATGATTTGCACAAGCAGTCAAATACTTATCCCAAGCCCATTTATATTTGAATGGAACGAGTTGATTTAAATCAGCGCGGCAGTTGATGATGCGCTTATCATCAACATGAATACGTGCTGCTCCCATTTCAAGAGATTCATATCCTTTAGCACCGGCAGTAAAAATGTTATCGCTTTGCTGGATGATGTGTTCTGACATTCAAGTTCTCCTGATTATTGGCATGCTTCGCAGTCGGGATCGAGTATAGAGCATATTTTGGGTTCTTCGGCTATTATTTTGACTGCATTGAGTGCGCCATCAGTAACTGTAGATTTCTCAGCATTTGATGCGCCTAAGCTTCGTAGATAATAAGTGGTTTTCAATCCTCGCATCCAGGCATGCATATAAAGTTGATCCAGTTTTTTACCTGAAGGTTCAGCCATGTAGATATTGAGTGATTGTGCCTGATCTATCCATTTTTGACGACGAGAGGCAGCATCAACTAACCAAATCGGGTCCATTTCAAATGAAGTAGCATAACGCTTTTTCAATTCCGTAGGAATACGACTAATGGGTTGTACACTACCATTGAAATATTTCAAGTCATTGACCATGACTTCATCCCAGAGACCTTGTGCTTTTAAATCAGCAACCAAATACGGATTGATTACTGTGAACTCGCCTGACAAGTTCGATTTTACGTATAAATTTTGATATGTGGGCTCAATTGATTGAGCAACACCGCAAATATTGGATATAGTCGCGGTAGGTGCTATAGCCATCACATTTGAATTACGCATTCCCTGAGTACGCACTTTAATGCGTAAGGTCTCCCAGTCTAAACGTTGCGAGCGGTCTTGATCGAGGTAGTTGTTGCGTGCTTGTTGTAACAAGTTAATTGAATCAATTGGTAGTATGCCTTTACTCCATAAAGAACCTTCATAACTGGAATAACTGCCTCGTTCTTTAGCCAGTTCGCACGACGCTTCAATTGCATAATAACTGATTAATTCCATGGATGAATCAGCAAATTCTATGGCTTCTTGAGAAGCATAATTGATTTTTAATTCATACAAAGCATCTTGAAAGCCCATTAAACCTAAACCTATAGGTCTATGTTTCAAGTTGGAATTACGCGCTTGTGGTACAGAATAATAGTTGATGTCAATCACATTATCCAAAATACGAATAGCAGTTTTGATGGTGCGTTTTAATTTTTCCGTATCCATTTTACCATTTTTGATATGAGCAGGAAGATTGACACTACCCAGATTACATACGGCAATCTCTTCTTCTGAAGTATTTAATGTAATTTCAGTACACAAGTTAGAACTATGCACTACACCAGCATGTTGTTGTGGTGAACGCAGATTACAGGGATCTTTAAATGTCATCCATGGATGACCAGTTTCAAAAAGCATGGATAACATTTTGCGCCATAGTTTTACCGCAGATATAGTTTTTGCATTCTTGATAAGTCCTTGACGTGCTTTTTCTTCATATCCACGATATAAACTCTCAAAGTTTTTCCCGTATTGATCATGTAAACCAGGCACTTCATCCGGTGAAAATAACGTCCATTCATCATCTTCGCGTACTCGCATCATAAATAAATCAGGAATCCATAATGCGGTATTCATATCGTGTGTACGACGTCGATCATCCCCAGTATTTTTTCTCAATTCCAGGAATTCTTCTACATCTTTATGCCAGCACTCCAGATAGGCACAAACTGCTCCTTTGCGTTTACCACCTTGGTTTACAGCTACTGCTGTAGCATCAGCAACGTTTAGGAAGGGTACTACACCTTGTGATTTTCCGTTGGTGCCCTTGATATGTGATCCCATGGCACGAACAGGGGTCCAGTCATTACCTAACCCACCAGCATATTTAGAAAGCAGGGCATTATCTTTGATTGCGCTGTAAATACCATCCAAATGGTCAGGTACAGTAGTTAAATAACAGCTGGATAATTGGGGTCTAATGGTACCTGAGTTAAAAAGTGTTGGGGTAGACGACATGTAATCAAAAGAAGACAGTAATTGATAAAACTCAATGGCTTTTGCTTCTTTATCTTTTTCGCGTATTGCCAAGCCCATTGCAACGCGCATAAAAAATGCTTGTGGTAATTCATAACGTACCCCATGGTCATGAATAAAGTAACGATCGTATAATGTTTGCAAACTTAAATAGGTAAATTGCATGTCACGTTCAGACAATAGTGCTTTGCCGAGTTTGTCTAAATCAAAATCAGCCATTTTGGCATCGAGTATTCCTTGTTTGATACCATGTGCAATATAGCTTTTGAAATACTCTGGATAAATCATGGACATTTCATCAAAGGTAGCATCTGACTTAATATTTAGTTTGTTTAATGCTTCTATTCGTAAATTGTCTAATAATAGCCGAGCACTTACATAAGTATAGTTAGGTTCTTTTTCAACAAGAGTACGTGCAGCCATAATTAATGATTTATGCACATCCTCTAGTTTTGCCTGGTGGTACAGGTTACGCATGGCATCTTTTATAACCGGTTCTGCTTGAACATGTTGCAAAT
>JACPOX010000043.1 GCA_016191305.1 Legionella longbeachae
TAGAATTTTCAGTTTGTGTTGGAATACCACATAATCGCAAAACCTCTGCTACACAACGAACTGTATACGCTCCTCTACTAAAGCCAAAAAGAAAAATTCTGTCGCCAGATTCATAATTTTTTAGAATTGATTCATAGCAATCTGTTATATTTCTGCTTATCCCAGAACCAAATGCTGCATTTATAAATTTCCTTACATACTGTATAGGTTTAATATTTATTCGCCCTCCATCAGGCTCTGTTCCAAGCCCTGGATCATAGAATGCAATCTGCTCCTTCGGATTGATCCGACTATCTATCCCAGTACGACAGGCTCTATATAATTTGTATATATTAGTCATATTTTGATCTGGTCTAATGCCACCTTGCTGTCCCGTTCCATCAGAAAATATAAGAATATTTTTACTCATTAGTCACTTCCTTAAAAGAAATAGGCATTAGTACAGGTTTACATTCATGATAAGTATAGCAATAACGAGAAATTGCCTATACTGGTCTTTATAGGCTTAATTAACGCGAGTTCTGGATAAGAACCCTTTAAACACGAGAGAAATCAATGAGTACGAGGCAAAAGCAAACAAAAAGCGCAGGACTAGCGAGCTAATTCGAGCATTTTTGTTTGCTTTTAACGAAGTAATCGTTGATTTATCGAAGTGTTTAAAGGGGTCTTATCCAGAACTCGCGTTAATTAAGGATATTAAATGCCAACAAAAATCAAAACCCAAGAAACTATTGCTTTATTTCAGAAATGTCTAAAAATTGGAGATCAATCCCTGATTGAAAATATCAGCTTAAAAGAACTAGAGGATACTGAAATTGATTTAGGATGGAGAGATAGAGACAGCTCTTGGAGAAAAGCTATTCAATCTCGTATCGTAGCTTTAAAAGAGCAGGAGCAACTTGAGCTAGCGGAAAAAAAAGAGATAGTAAGAAATAAAGTTGAGAAACAAAGGCACTTTCAAAATTCAATTATTCAGATCATGAGTGTAATAGTTGGAATATGTATAGCTTTATTGGGTTGGCTTTATTTTAAATAAAATTCATCGAGGAGAGACCTTGAATAAGGCATTGCAGTATTTACATATAGTATGTATGCCCCATTCATTGCTCATTACAAATAATTTTATTAGAAATTTGGCAAACTAAATTAGTATCATTGGAAAATTCAAAGGGTTGAGTATCTTGTACTTTGTTTCCAAGACATAAAACAAATACGACAGTTGAGGGAAGAAACTTTTCATCGGCAGTCGGATTTTTTTTATTCAATTCGACTGAACCATTAGAGCAATAATTCATAAGATGTAGAGAGGCATTAGTAGGAGCTTTATCAAAATTAGCTTTAACTGAAAGACTAATATTTCTTGGAGAAGCAACAGCGCAAGGACCTTGTAGTGGAGGACACCCTTCCAATGAATATGCAAAAGGAACATGAAGTGTCAAAGCACATAAAATCAGAAGATTAAGAATTCCTTTCATTTTTTATCCCAAAAAAACTTATTAAGAGTAAGGAAATAATTAGTATATCCATGTAAAAAACTATATCTAATTTAGTCAGAGGTTTAGTTAGATCAATTTTTCCACCCAAGGACGTTTTTGTTATTTCATCAATTAATTCTCGATAAATTATTATGTTTTGGATGATTGAAAAAATTCCCAACAGGATAGGAAGGGAAATTAGCCCAAACCACCATTGATTTTTTATTTCTTTTTTAGAAGCTTTAAATGCCCAAAACAATAAAATTAACCCAATAGTAACTAATAATATATTTATGTTAAGGACATTATTTAAGTAATTAATAATAAAATCGGTTATGCAAGTTAGTTTTGGTTCATCCATGTGCTTCCCCTCTTTTTAATCCTTTGGGATATACTAATCAACTGAGGATTAAAGAAGTATAGGTCAAAATAGGCGGGAGATATTGTTAACTTATATTAAGATTAGCTAGAACATTTATATGGGTAAAAAAACAATTTTGGATCGTTATTTGGATCGACTTGTATATTGCTATGAGGGGCGAATTTTTAAAACCCTTACTGGGCTTGGTCGGGACGGAAGGATTTGAACCTTCGACCACTAGCACCCCATGATAATTCCAATCAATATCAATTACTATCAAACAACTATATTCACAAGCAAATAACCCTTATAAACACTGCGCTTTATTTATTTTGACATATCAATCGATTAAATCTATTATAATTTAAATACACAAAAAAGTGTAGCCATTGGTGTAGCCAAATCAAAAATAAAAAGAGATGTTTATGGAAAAATTTACTCATAAGAAAATCGCTAATCTGACAGCCAAAAAAGGTCGTTATCATATAACAGAGGGAAATGGATTTTGCCTTAGAGTCAGCCCTGCTGAAACCAAAACCTGGTTTTATCGATATAAACATAATGGAAAAGAAAAATGGCTCACATTAGGACACTTCCCTGCGATGGGAGTAGCTGAAGCCAGGAATCTGTTTAATGAATTATGGAATAAGAGACAAAATGGGGAAAATCCCGAAGAATACCTTAAACAAGAACCAGAATCACAAATTGATACCACTGTTGAGCAACTGGTAACAGAATGGTATTCGGGGTACATCGAAAAACATCGTGCCCACCCGCAACAAATTAAACAAATTATTTATGCCGATATTATCCCCCTGCTTGGTGATAAAAAATTGGCTAAACTCAAAACAAAAGAAATAACACTGGCACTAGATAAAATTGTTAATCGGGGCTCCCCTATTCATGCCAATAAAGTGCTTGCTGCACTCAAACAGGCTTTTAATTATGGAGAAAGCCGCGGTGATATGCTCTCAAATCCTGCTGCCAATATTCGTGCTAGAGATATTGGGGGGTTAGAAAAAACCAGGGAACGATACTTAACACTAGAGGAAATCAAAGAGCTTTGGCACTTTTTAGATAGCGACAAAAATCATATATCAGTGCAAATCAAAAACTCACTGAAGATTATTCTTCTGACAGGTGTTCGTGGTGGAGAGCTTCGTGTGGCCAAATGGTCAGAGTTTGATTTTGATAAATCTCTTTGGACAATCCCTGCCGTAAATACCAAAACAGGTACAATATTACGCGTCCATTTAACCCCGTTCATGAAAGCCCTATTGCTAGAATTGAAGAAAAATAATAGTAGTGAGTATGTGATTAGCGGCCTGAATGGTCTTTCTTGTTTATCAGACAAAGCAATTCCCAAAGCAGTCAATCGCATCCAGGAACGGCTCAATATTCCCCAATGGACCCCTCATGATTTACGCCGGACTTTCGCAACACAACTGGGGGAAACATTAAATATTGATCCCGTTGTAATAGAGAAATGCCTAGGGCATAAAATGCCGAAAATCATGGCTACTTATAACAAAAACGAAATGCTTCCACAGAGAAAAGAAGCTCTTGAAAAATGGGCTGATTTTGTTGACAAACTTATTTTAGAACCACACAACAGAGATTATAATGCGGTTACTATAAAGGATGTAATTAATGAATATTGAGCAATTAAATAAGCTGATAAGCAAAGGTGAATCTCACCAGATTGAGTTTAAAAAATCTACAGGACAACTAAAACCCGCATTTGAATCTCTATGCGCTTTTCTCAATGAAGCAGGTGGCACCATTCTAATAGGCGTAACTGATAAAGGAAAAATCGCAGGGCAACAAGTAAATGACAAAACTCAGCAAGAAATAGCTAGAGAAATATCAAAAATTGAGCCTAAAACGTCCCTGAATGTTCACTATATTGATGTAGACGAAAATAAACAGGTTATTGTAATCAAATGCTCTGCCGGTAAGCATATCCCCTATACCTATGATGGCCGTTCTTATGAAAGAAACCAATCAACTACTGAGCGTATGTCCCAACATCGCTATGAGCAACTTATTATTCGCCGTGGGCAGTTAAATCATAAATGGGATTCATATACCGAAAATGATTTAACAATAAAAGATCTGGATCAGGAAGAAATCAGACGTACCATTAAAGAAGGTGTTGATATAAACAGAATAAGTGCTGAAGCCCTTACTTACAATATTGAGCAAGTACTTAAAAACTTCAAATTAATTGAACACGGCAAATTAACTAATGCTGCAGTGGTTCTTTATGCAAAAGATCCTAGCGCCATTTTCTCACATTGCATGATCCGATTAGCTCGGTTCAGGGGTAAAGATAGAGTCGGTGATTTTATAGATAACTTACAAGTACACGGTAATGCATTTCAATTAATTAAAGCTGCGGTAGACTTTTCAATACGCCATTTACCAATTGCAGGATATTTTGAACCAGGCAAACTACAACGTATTGATCAACCAGCTGTCCCAGCATTGGCAATACGAGAAGCACTAATTAATGCCATATGTCATAGAGATTATATGGTCCAAAATGCCACAATTTCCTTAGCTATATATGATGATCGCCTCGAAATATGGAATATCGGAGAACTACCACCGGAACTCGATATTGAAAGCTTAAAAGTCCCCCATGATTCATACCCCAGAAACCAAAAAATTGCCGACGTTTTTTACAAGCGTGGATGGATAGAGAACTGGGGAACCGGTACATTAAGAATGATTGGTTATTGTCAAAATAATAAAACTCCAGAACCAGAGTTTGCTCAATATAAAAGTGGTTTCGCCGTCATTTTCAGGTTTAAAGAGGCGATGAATACTGCAATAACTATTACACAATCTTCTGATTTTACGACTCGTCAAATGGAAATAATTGAGATTTTGAAAACTGTTGCGGAGATGTCTCTTAAAGAAATAATGAATCATGTTATTAACTCTAAAGGACAGGCAAGATTTACTACATGGTATTTTATTAAAAATTAATTTTCAAAATATATCCGGCATATCCGGCATATCCGGCATATCCGGCATATCCGGCATATCCGGCAATAGATTAAGCAATATAACCTAGTATATCAATAGCAAAAAAAAAGCCCCAAGTAGGGGCTTAGTACCGTGAAAACACATAAGTCATTCCATTTGCCTCAACCGAACAATAATCATTGATAAACAGATCACGAGCAAAAGCCTCACAATCAAAATAACACATCAAATTATCCGGTATCGCATTGCTATAGCATTCTTCAAAAATATGCCAGGCAAAATCAACTTCTGAATCATAGGAACCATGATAATAATCACTAATCATGTTTTCTGCATCCTCAAGTACATACTCCCCCAGAAGCGCTTCCCCCAGCTCCCCGTGTTCAGCAATAAACTCGGCATAAGCTACGATGGTTGCTATGGATTCATACTCACTGAGACGAAGACTTCCAAAGCCGTCATAATCATGTATCGCAAACTCTTCCGCATGTTCAACAGGACTATTTTCTAGCATAGTTTGGATATCTGTCATAATATCATTTTCACTTTGACTGGCGTCTATCCACTCACCATGTAAGATCCCGCTGTTATAAGATGCCAAGCAGGCTACATAAATTTGAAGTTTATCCATGGGGTTGTTCTCCTTAAAATTTTAAAGAGAGCAAGCCCCAGCGGGAGCATGCTCCCGCATTGGGTATGAATTAAACAGCTGCAAGTCTAATTGGACTCTGATGATTTCTAACAAACGAAATCAGCGATTCCAACTTACTTAAACTAAGATCAGCTTGCTTTGCATCATCTATAGATAACTGCTGGCGAAAACCTTGCAGATCATTGATGCACCAAGACAGCTCAACAAGCAGATGTTCAATTTTCAAAGATACAGTATCAAGTTTTTGCATGGTATTTCTCCTGTTTTAAAGGGATTACCTACCCCAATCGGGATAAAAATCCCTATTGGGTTTGCAAAAGCAAATATCACCGACACAGTGGTTGATTTGCCTGATTGTTAAAGAAGTTATGCTCGAAGCATTCCTAGGCATAAAGCCATGAACCATATCCATGAAATTGAATCGCTCCAAAAGGATAAGACTCAATAATTTCCCGACTAAACGTTCCGCCACTGAATTAGGGAAGAAGATGACGTATCACAAGACCTAAAGGTTTCACCAGAGTTTCACTGGTTCATCAGTTGTGTTTCTAATGATTTTAATGATCAATACTTTGAAATCAATAGTTTTTTAACATTGTCATCAAATGAACTTGATTGATGTTAATTTATAGTAAACTCTAAAAGGTCAAACTATCTTGGATACAAAGAACAACTGTTTCGACTATCAGCTAATATAATAAATTATCTATATCCAACGTTCATGACGTAATCACGTAATATCGAACTCTCGAACTCAGCTTTCTCCATAAGAACCAGAAGAGCATCACGTGCATTAATTACTCCTAATGGTTTGAAATTTTCGTCCACGATAGGGACATGCAAAAGATTGTTCTCTTTCATAGTCGTCCATACGTCTCCCAACAAGTCGCTTGGGCGACAGCACGTAATATCTTTAGTCATCGCAGTTGCAACAGGAGCGGTACAACCGCATCCCTTGCAAACGGCCATCATGCGAACAATGTCTGTTCTAGTGACTATACCTACCATTATTCCAGTCTTGTCACAGATTACGACAAGATTGATGTGTCGACCATCAAGAAGTTTGGCAGCCTCTATTAACGGAGCATCATCGTTGATGATAACAAGGCGTTTCTGCGCTACAGAGACTATTTCCTCTACAAATGCCATATAGTCACCTTTCTTCAATCATTTATACGTAATGTAATGATAACTATAGTCTATTTTTTTTGAAAAAAAATACAGGGTTGATTAACCCCATACGCTTTATTTGATAACCTCTTCTAATAGTTCAGATTGGACTTATCTCCAAAAATCCCTTATTGTTTAGTTTTTGCAGTAATAAATGAAAATAAATAAATCCTGCATAGGGATACCATTTTTTCGTAATTTTTGAAATTTGTTCGTAATCCAATTTTGTTTGAATACCTAACAACAGCTGTAAATTTTTTGCCGCACCTACATCATCTCCCGGGAACATTTCAATTTTACCCAATCCACGTAACAAAACATATTCTGCAGACCATCGTCCAATCCCCTTAAATTGGCATAGAAATGTCACAATTTCATTGTTGGTTCTATCTTCTAAATTATCAAACAAGGTTTCATCAGCAATTATTCTTAACGATAACTCAATAAGTGTTCTGCATTTATTGGTGCTAAAGCCCAATTTTTTTAATTCAGTAATAGAACAGCTTGCTACATCTTTGGGGTGGGGAAATGAATAAAAGGTTCCAAAAGCATCATTCATACTTTTTCCGACATATTGAACAAAGCGGTTTTGAATTTGTAATCCGGCATCAAGTGATAGTTGTTGACAGGAGATAGCATTAACAAGTGCCTCAAATATACTGGGAAATCGAGGGGGTTTAAGTCCTTTAAATTGCATCACCATAGGAGTTAAATAAGAATCTTCTTCTGCTATCTGATAAAAATTGAGTAAGTTATGATTAAGTCCTAACATCATTTCTAATAATCGAATTAATTCTAATTTTATTTGTGAGCTAATTTTTATATTAGTAGATACCAAAATGTCTTTTTCATTTTTTTGTTCTACATCTACTTTAATCAGTTGATTTTCAATAAAAAATAATCGCGTATACCGTTCATGACTCCATAAATCAACAATGTTCTTGCCCCTTCTACGTAATGCCCAAACGGTGTAATCTAGTCTAAATGGATGTGTTGGATGCAAAAGAAATGAAGTATGCATAATCCCTCAGTCCTAGTAATTTAAATATACTCTTTCCATTGATCAATGGACCTATAAAATTGAGTTCCATATTGACAGGGCGATTTAACCGTTCCTCTAAAAGAAGGTAGGTGTTTTACTAACGTTTATCATCACGTTAGGATAATCTTACGACTATGTGCGCCTATACTTCCTATATGTTAAAACCTCCTGTCTTTAAGAGATAATAAGGAGATAATGATAATTTCTTAATTCATCCAAAAAATACGAACAAGGATATACAAAATTGTCATTCCAACTATAGGGATAACTATAAACCCAAGAAAATTATAAAATCCTATTCGGTTCTCTGCTGATTTATTATAGAATTTTTTAAATATTTTCCATTCTCGTTGAAAAAAGCTTTTTTTGGCAATAATAATCATCCATGTTATTGGTTTTTATCTACTTTCATTATTAATAAGTATAGCTTTACTATTTCATAATTGTATTAATTGGTTTAACGCACAACCTTCTTTGCTTGCATAACTTCCACGGGTTTATTATAGGGCCTTAAATAACATTTAAGTTTAAAAAATTTGTTTTGAATTATTCATAAAATAATTAACTATAATATATATCTAACTCCTCATTCCGCCATTCAAACTGTTCCGATAAGGATATCGTAATGCTACAAATAAAAAATTGGCTAAATTGGCTCTTTGGTGCAAAACCCCAAAATAATCAGGCTATAATAAATGAGTCTTCTGAGGATTCATTTCCAGCAAGCGATCCTCCCTCCTGGGCAGGGGGAATACAGAAAATCAAACAGCATACCATTGCATCAGACCTTGTTCTTTCCAGTGAATTTCATAAAAGTACACAACAAATTCTTACAATAAATGGTATTGATTATCATTACTATAGTTTACTAGCTGCTGAACAAGGAGGACTTAAAGACTTATCAAAACTACCCTACACTTTAAAAATTCTTTTGGAGAATTTACTTCGTCATCTAGACGGACAATCGGTTACAGTTGATGATCTCAAAGCAATCATTGAGTGGTTAAAACTAAAAACTTCCAATCGTGAAATAGTGTATCGTCCTGCACGTGTCTTAATGCAGGACTTTACTGGTGTACCTGCTATTGTAGATCTTGCGGCAATGCGTGCAGCGATTGAAAAGCTTGGTGGAAATCCGGAACAAATTAATCCCCTTTCAGCTGTTGATCTGATTATTGATCATTCCATACAGATTGATCAGTTTCTCATACCCGATGCATTCACAATCAATGCAACAATGGAAATGGAAAGGAATTATGAGCGCTATGAGTTTTTACGATGGGGACAAAAAGCATTTAGGAATTTCCGCGTTGTACCACCTGATACGGGAATATGTCATCAGGTGAACCTGGAGTACCTGGCCAAAACGGTTTGGACCCAGGAAATCAATGGTAAAATATATGCCTACCCAGATACATTAGTGGGTACAGACAGCCATACGACGATGATTAACGGTCTTGGAGTGCTTGGGTGGGGAGTCGGCGGTATTGAAGCAGAAGCTGCTATGTTAGGCCAACCAATTTCTCTATTAATCCCTGAAGTAATTGGGGTAAAACTTACAGGACAATTACAAGAGGGCATTACAGCAACTGATCTGGTTCTTTCTGTAACACATCTTTTACGTGAAAAAGGTGTCGTAGGGAAATTTGTTGAATTCTTTGGAGATGGGTTACGTCATTTATCTCTTGCAGATCGAGCAACAATTAGCAATATGTCACCTGAATATGGCGCAACATGCGGTTTCTTTCCTATTGATGAAGCCACACTCGATTATTTGCGTTTAAGTGGAAGAGAGGAGCAAAGCGTTGCTCTTGTTGAAGCTTATGCAAAAATTCAGGGATTATGGCATGAGCATCAATCTGAACTTGTTTATACAGATTTGGTTACACTGGATTTATCAACTATCCAAGCGTGTATTGCTGGCCCAAAACGTCCACAAGATCAAGTTGAATTGTCAAATCTGGCTAATACTTTTGATAAATTGTTAGCAGAAAACAAACGGAGCGAAGAGAGAGAACAATCGTTTGGTACCGATGTGAATTATGAATTGCATCATGGAGATGTTGTTATTGCGGCCATCACCAGTTGCACCAACACTTCGAACCCAAATGTACTTATTGCAGCTGGATTGTTAGCTAAAAAAGCGGTTGAGAAAGGAATGACACGAAAACCCTGGGTGAAAACCTCATTTGCACCAGGTTCTCAAGTGGTCACTCTCTATCTAGAAAAAACTAACTTACAAAAATATCTTAATGAGCTAGGATTCACATTAGCAGGCTATGGATGTACAACGTGTATCGGAAATTCTGGCCCTCTTCCCGAACCTGTAGAAAAAACAGTGATTGAAAATGATTTAATTGTTTCAGCTGTACTTTCAGGTAATCGTAATTTTGAAGGCCGAATCCATCCACTTGTTAAAGCAAATTGGCTCGCATCACCACCGCTTGTTGTTGCCTTTGCCATTGCTGGGACTGTATTGATTGATTTGACCAAAGATCCTCTCGGTGAAGATAAATCAGGGAATCCTGTTTATTTAAAAGATTTATGGCCAACTAATGATGAAATTGCACGTGAAGTAGCTACTATTACTAGCAAGATGTTTCGTGACACCTATGCAAATATATTTACTGGAACAGATGAATGGCGTTCTATGAAGATTTCTGAATCAGATACTTATGCATGGCCGTTGGATTCAACATATATTCAACATCCCCCATTTTTTGATGGTATGGGCGTGACCCCAGAAAAAATTAAGAATATTAAAGGTGCGAGAATTTTGGCACTGTTTGGAGACAGCATTACTACAGATCATATTTCACCCGCCGGTTCCATAAAACCAGATAGTCCCGCTGGGAAATACCTGCAATCCAAAGGCGTCACAATTAAAGACTTTAATTCTTATGGATCACGGCGTGGAAACCATGAAGTCATGGTGCGAGGAACATTTGCAAACATCCGTATTAGAAATGAGATGACTCCTGAGGTTGAAGGAGGTTTTACAAAATATATTCCCAATGGTGAAATAGTATCTATATATGATGCTGCGATGAATTATAAAAAAGAAGGTACAGCCCTGATTGTGATTGCTGGTAAAGAATATGGAACAGGCTCTTCTCGAGATTGGGCGGCAAAAGGACCGAAACTTCAGGGTGTTGTGGCAGTCATGGCAGAAAGTTTTGAGCGAATCCATCGCTCAAATTTAATTGGTATGGGAATTCTGCCTTTAGAGTTTCCTGAAGGGGTCACACGTAAAACGCTACAAATTTCAGGTTCCGAACTCATTGATATTATAGGTCTTACTCATCACATGAAGCCACGCATGCCAGTAAACGTTGTTATCCATAGAGAAGATGGAAATCAAAGCGAAGTTACTCTTATTTCGCGAATTGATACATTAAATGAATTAGATTACTACAAAAATGGTGGAATTTTACACTACGTATTAAGAGGAATGTTAAAAAAATAAGCTTATCAATGTAGAGTGGTTTTTATATTAGTAAGCTAGGTATTTTCGCCCGGAGCCATTCATAATGAATATACAGGTTAAACGAATTTATGAGGAATCAAACGAAGCGGATGGGTTTCGAATCCTTGTTGATAGACTTTGGCCTCGCGGAATAAAAAAAACTGAAGCGAATATTGATCTGTGGTTAAAAGACATTGCACCCAGTGACTCTTTACGCAAGTGGTTCAATCATGATCCTATGAAATGGATTGAATTTCAAAAACGCTATGCTCAAGAAATAATAGATAAACAAGACGATATTGATATTATTTTAAAAGAAGGGAAGAAAAAAAAAGTGACTTTATTATTTAGTTCTAAAGAAACTGAACACAATAATGCTATTGCTTTACTTAATATTTTATTAACTAAAATTTAAATTGTTCTTGTATATCGAGGTTAAAAAAGGAGTTGTAATTATGGCTATTTACCAAATTAAACTTTTAGACCGCCAAGTTATTGCTGAAGGAACGATGACATTTATTTTCGAAAAACCAAAGGATTTTACCTTTAAAGCTGGTCAATTTGGTGATTTCACCCTACTTAATCCCAAAGAGACAGATGAGGAAGGGAATACTCGTGCTTTCTCGCTCACCAATCCTCCTTTTTAATGGTGGCCACTCGTATGCGCAATACAGCCTTTAAACGAGTATTAAAAACACTTCCTTTAGGTACTGAACTCAAATTAGATGCGCCATATGGATCTTTTACGCTACATAATAATAAAGAGATACCGGCTGTATTTCTTACGGGTGGAATTGGTATTACACCGGTGAGAAGCATTGTTACACAAGCTACAAAAGATAATCTACCACATCAAATTTATTTATTTTATTCTAATAACAGACCAGAAGATACCGCCTTTCTAGAAGAACTAAAATCTCTCGAAAAAGGAAATTCTCATTATAAATTTATATCAACGATGACGGCTATGGAAAAATCAAAACAGCCTTGGACTGGTGAAGAAGGTTTTATTAATCGAGAAATGCTAGAAAGATACATTAAAGATTTAACTCAAGCTATTTATTATATCTCGGGACCAGCAACAATGGTTGCTGCCATGCGCAAGATGTTAAATGAAGCGGATATTAATGATGATAATATTCGTACAGAAGAATTTTCCGGGTACTAACAACATTTATAAAATCGGAGATAGGTATGGCTAATCATTCAGCTTCAATTCACTGGCAACGTAATGGGCAAGACTTTAATTATGAAACCTATGATCGTACTTACACAATCAAATTTAGCGGCGGAGAAAACATTCAGGCATCAAATCCAAAGGACTACTTCGGTAAATCAGAATTACCTAATCCTGAGGAATTGCTCGTGTCAGCCCTATCGGGTTGTTATATGCAAACTTTTTTAGCGGTAGCTTGCAAAAATGGTTATATCATTGATAGTTATATTGATGAGGCTATTGGCGTAACGAATAAAAATGAACGTGGAAAAATTAGCGTTACAGAAATTACATTGCATCCCAAAATTAAATTTGGCGGTTCTAAACTTCCTGACGATGATGCCATAACTAAAATGCGTGAGAAATCTCATGCAAATTGTTTTATTTCGAATTCAATCAATAGTCAAGTAAACATAGAGATAACAGCAAGCTAATCATTTAAGGGAAGGAAAGGATAGAGTTAAATTATGACTAAACTTTATACCATTGGGCATTCGACACATACTATTAAAGAATTTATTGACATAGTACATGCGTATCAAATTACACACGTCGTGGATGTGCGTACCATACCCAAATCTCGCCATGTGCCCTGGTTTAATGAAAATGAACTAGAAGAATCACTTCGAAAAGAAAAAATTGCCTATACTCATTTATCAAAATTAGGTGGTTTACGTCGAACGACTCATAATTCTGTCAATATAGGATGGCGCAATAAAAGCTTCCGTGGCTTTGCAGATTATATGCAAACACCTGAGTTTTACGAAGGGCTGAAGGAATTAAACAGCTTAATAAAAAATAACCATAAAGTTGTTATAATGTGTGCTGAAGCTGTACCATGGCGCTGTCATCGCTCTCTTATTGCAGATGCAGAAGTAGCTCGGCATATTGTAGTTTTGGAAATTATGAGCAAAACCTCGGCTCATCTTCATAAATTAACCGACTT
>JACPOX010000044.1 GCA_016191305.1 Legionella longbeachae
AGAATTATTGGATGACTTTGTGATCTATGCACCCGGCCCACAACCACGTGCGACTCATGATCGCAGTGTATCTCCTAATGAGGATTCTTTTTCAGGTTTTGTTTTTAAAATCCAAGCTAATATGGATCCAAAACATAGAGACAGAATTGCCTTTTTGCGTATTTGTTCAGGCGCCTATAAAAAAGGGATGAAATTGAATCATTTGCGCATTGGAAAAGAAGTGCAAATCGCTAATGCCTTAACCTTTATGGCAGGTGATCGCTCCCACACTGAAGTGGCTTTGCCAGGCGATATTATTGGTTTACATAATCATGGAACGATTCGTATAGGTGATACTTTTACTCAAGGAGAACAGTTAAAGTTCACTGGGATTCCAAATTTTGCTCCTGAACTGTTCCGTTTGGTGCGTTTAAAAGATCCTTTAAAAAGTAAGGCCTTGTTAAAAGGTTTAATTGAATTATCTGAAGAAGGAGCCACACAAGTCTTTCGTCCATTAAACAGCAATCAATTAATTCTAGGTGCGGTTGGAATATTACAATTTGATGTAGTTGCCCATCGTCTAAAACATGAATATAAAGTAGATTGCATTTATGAAACAGTGAGCGTTTCTTGTGCGCGTTGGGTGTACTCGGATGATGATAAAGCAATGACAGAGTTTAAGACTAAGGCTTATGATTATTTAGCTTTGGATGGTAGCGATTCTTTGATGTATCTTGCACCGACTCGAGTAAATTTAACGATGGCTGAGGAACGTTATCCCAAAATTAAATTTCATGCGACCAGAGAGCATTAATCACTGCTATTAAGTTTTAACGTCAGTTCTGGATAAGAAGCACCTTAGATCTAAGCTTGCTTCCGAACCCTTCGCCTGAGGAGTCGCATCAGCGACGTCTCGAAGGGTTTGGTACAGTGCTTAGGGGTAATGCAAAGTTCCTTATCCGAACTCAATAAAAGGTAGGTTGGGCTAGGCCCAACTTGCAAAATCCGTAAAAGGTCAGCCCCACCCACGAAAAGGCCGTATTCGGCGCATCTTGAACGAAAAAATTGCGAACCAATGCTCACATAGCCATCTATGCTGCGCTTGTTTCGCAATTTTTTCGTTCAACCTGCACTCAAATCCAACCTTTTACCAAGATTTTGGCATCTACCCCTGACCTTGTGTCTTAAAAATATGATTTAATAGATTCTTGTTGCTGTCGTACAGTAGCAAATTAAAGAGAAGCGATAGAT
>JACPOX010000045.1 GCA_016191305.1 Legionella longbeachae
ATTAATAATCGAATGAGTACATATAGTTATATCAGCATTTTTCAGATATGTATAGATAAATGGAATTTCCATTAGAATAAGTGAAATTTAACTTCAATGAACCACGCGAAATGAAGAAAAAATTCAAAAATAAGGTTTAGTAAAGATGATAACAAAAATCGAAAGTGAAATATCCCCACTAGCCTACTTATGTAGCAATATTCAAAAAATACTAATCAAATGTCCTTTAGCAGTAACAGAATTATGTGAAATAGCAAAACATATGACTGATGATAAAGGTAATACAGTATTACATTATCTTGCAGTTCATGCATGTAGTGAAAGTGATTATAAGTTAATACAAACTCTAATCAATCAGGGACAAGATCTCACACAAAAAAATGCCGACGGCATGGCTGCGTTTCACCTAGCTTGCTTGAATAACAACAATTTGGATGTCGTTAAATTATTATTTTCATTTGAGAAAAAAGAGGAATTGATTCATCGCTTCTACTATAATGAGGAAAGCAAGAATTTCCGCGATGGTTTATCTTTACTAAGTCTGCTATGCGCAAAATTAAATACATTAAATAATTCGGCAAGAATTAAGACCATGCAATTTCTTATTGAACAGGGTGCTGATGTTAATTCTTTCAATCACTTCACGATGCATATGCCATTAATGTGTGCTTTGAGTAGTGAACATCTTGATCTTGAAATTATTGAATTGTTATTAAAAAATGGCGCAAAACTAAATATTTCAGACGTACAAACTGTATGTGTCCAAAATAAACCAGAATGGACACTCCTTAGTGAACTATGCATCTTGTTCAAAAATAGAGCCAAAAAAATATCCAATAATCATTTAAGTGAGCCGTTAATTAAGGCAACAGAATTGTTACTAAGATATGGCGCAAATCCAAATCGATTACGGAATTCTGGAAAGAAAATCTCTGAATTTGCTTTTGCCTTATTAGAGGGATACATCGATTTTCCTGAAATCCTGGAACTACTTTTATTGAATGGTGCTACTTTTACTTTAGATGAGTTTAAACAATACAATATTGATCTTAATGGAAATACGTCTTGCAAGCAATTTACAGACGGTGACTTAGAACTTATTCTTTCTCTTTTTGTTGATTGTGTAGATCAAAAAGAACCAATGAAAATTCCGGCTGAGAGAATTAAGAATCATGAATTTTCTTATTTAATTAAATTCTATCAAAAACAAAAATTAAACGACCCGTCTTTTTCAATTAAACCTCTGCTAGAAAAAAGACAATTGCAAAAATTTTCTGTTGATTTTTTTAAGAATTCAGCCAACATGACGCTTCTTTCAGATGCTGCGCAAAAAGCAATACTAATCTCAACATTATGTGTATTCAAAAATAAATTGGGCATTCGTTTCCCTAAACCTGTATTTAAAAAAATCTTAGGAGAGGCTTTCTTAGGTAACTATGCATCAATATTTTGGCCTAATAATAAAATGAAAGAAGATCATGAGGAAAAACAATCTCATTTAACAATTGAGTATAGGAAAAATTAATGTTAGGCAGGATGTGAACTCTCTTCGATTAGTAGTGAATAAATCCGAATGACTATATTGATCTATTTAATACTTTCCTACACTCTTATAGTTACATAATAAAATAGAGCCTAGTATGATTATTGCCAGTCAATTTATAGATCATTGGATCCAAAAAGAAATTAATAAAAGTAATACCAATTTGTTAAATGACTCGTTGTGGATTGATCTTGTTAATCCATCTCAAGAAGAAGAAGCTTTAATGGAGCATCATTTGGGTTTAAATATTCCTACCCGAGAAGAAATGCTTGAAATTGAATTATCCAGCCGATTATATAAAGAAAATGATGTATTGTTCATGACTGCCAACATGATTGCTCAGTCTGATTCAATATCACCAAACCAAGATCCAGTTACATTTCTTATTACCAAAAAACAACTTATAACCATACGTTATATAGAACCGCAAGCCTTTAAATTGTTTATTTCTAGATTAAATAAGATGAAATATATAGATAATGCCGCATCTTTGCTTACTGAATTATTAGATGTAACTATAGATAGAATAGCGGATATCTTGGAACTAATTAACCATCAGCTAGAGAGTATTTCAAAAAGTATTTTCCAACAGAATGGAACTTCTAATCGAAATTACCAGCAGCTTTTGCAACAACTAGGTATCAATGGAGAACTTACCTCTAAAATTGTTGAAAGTTTAATTTCGTTTAATCGACTAATTCCTTTTTTTGAGCAATATTCGATTATAAAAATTGAAGATAACGAGCATTTACGTTTACATACATTAAGTAAAGATATTAGTTCGTTAAATGAACATGCCACTTTTCTCTCTCATAAAATCAGTTTTCTATTAGAGGCGACATTGGGAATGGTACAAATTGAACAAAATGCCATTATTAAAATATTTTCGGTCGCAGCTGTTATTTTTCTACCACCTACATTAATCGCAAGTATTTATGGAATGAACTTTCACTTTATGCCAGAACTATCTTGGAAATTCGGTTATTTAATAGCCTTTCTTTTAATGCTGCTTTCCTCATGGTTGCCCTATAGATATTTTAGGTACCGTAAGTGGTTATAACCAATAAAAGAGCAATGAATAGCTAAGCTAAAGCTATAAGCTTTTGCTTTTTATAAGAGTAATATAGGGTTGTGTTGGATATTTTGTTGTTTTAATCATGCTATTTGGAAGTCTAATTTGTCGCATCACATAAGGATTTTCAGTTGGAAACATATAGCTAATTGGGTTGAGCAACCTTGAAATATTCCCCGGAATTTTTATCTGCTTAAGTGCAGAGGCAGATGGGTGAACGCTCCCAATCCATAATGGCTTATTAATATCTGTTAAATTATAATTTGATTTCCAAATACGTAACTCAAAAGTTAATTGAGATTGCATGTCGCTGTAAGTCATAATTAACATAGGTGCTTTGCTTTCATACAATTGAGTAAATAACGGCAATTTAACACTATTGGGTTGTTTATTAATAAGCATTAATAAATTTGTAAAAAATGAGTCTGTGTGTGATTTCCATCCATGTGCCACCAAGAAATTTTGTAGTGATTCTAAATTACCTGCGAATTGGATATTTAATAAACTGATTCTTTTTCCAACTCTGCTCATTTGATAAATAGGTAAAATAGGTTGTTTTTGTTGCCACCAAGTTTCGGAACTCAATGAGAATTCTTTATGATAGGGAGTATGGTTATATGAGAGAGTTTGAAAATTAAAATAGGTAGATAATGATGTCGATAAGAGAACAGCAATCAAAAGAGGAAAAATCATTAATATAGAGTGAGATATTTTTTTGTGCTTCAAATGGGACTTTCTATATAGTAAACCAAAAATCAAGCTAAGCACTGTACCTGCACAGTAGGCCGTCAATACATCGCTAAGCCAATAATCACTTAAATAAATAGCCCCCAAACCACTTAAGCCTAGAATCGTGAATACAATTGTTTTTAATATATTAGTGAATAGAGAGTAAGTATGATTGATATAAAACAAAATAAATCCATAAAGTGCTGTTGCTATTTGAAGGTTTATTGCGGGAAAAGATGACCCAGGTATAATAGTTAATATTCCTGTAGGTTTTGGAATATAAATAGTATATGCCAGTGTGTATGCCAGAATACTGCTAAAAATAGTGAGACTTAATAAGTAAAAAGCAGCAGCAAATTTTTTGTGATAAACAAACCAACAACAAGAAATTGTAAAAACACTAATAAGGGTGGCTGTGCTGGTTAATTGAGTACAAAAAATAAAAAATGCTCTTAATGTGGCTGTATTAAAACTTTGAAAAAATAGATGCGTGGGTAAATTAATAAAAGTAAGCCACTGTGTTGAAGTGGTTAATATTAAAAAAGTACTAAAAGCGAGCAAACAAAAAAATGCAATAAATACTATGGAGGCGGTAGGGAAATGATTTATTTCTTCTTTAGGAGTTAATGCATTATATATCTTAACTAAAATAAAATTAGTTTTTAAGGTAAGCCAAAAGTTATGCAAATGAAGTTTTAAGAAGGAACTGAGAACTCTGATCATCCATTGAATCATTAAACTGATTAACCATATACCAGCAAGTAGAATAAGTATTAAAATGAATAAACGTGTGGCATTTTCAGCAGGTAATTCATGGCTAGCTGCTCCGATTATAACTCCGGGTATTATATATAAAAGGGACCATCCTATGGCAGATAGGAGGTTTGCACCAAAAAAGTGCCATTGTTTCATGTGCATTATTCCTGCAATTACTGGAATTATCGAGCGCAAAGGACCAACAAAACGTCCGATTAACACGCTTTTACCACCATGTGTTGCGAAAAATTCTTTACCATATTGCAACCATCTGGGGTGTTTACTAAATGGCCAAATTTCGGTCAATTGTTCGCTATAAAAATAACCTAGTGCATAACTAAGACTATCTCCAACAACCGCGCCTGAAATAGCGGCCAATAGGGTAAGATCAATACGCATAATTCCTGAACCAGCCAATATGCCTATTGCAGTCATGGTGACACTGCCTGGAATTATACTGCCTATAATCGCCAGCGATTCAGTTAAAGAAATAATAAAAGTTATAAATATAGACCACCGCGGGTTTTGTTGCAGCCACTCTGTAAGCGGTTGTACATAATCTACGAATAGATTCATAATATCTCAGTGATTAAACTGTTGTAGAAAACATTGTACAAAATGCTGATTTATTTCATTTAACTGCACTGCTGGATAGAAATGGCTTATTTGAGTCATTTCCATTTTTGCAAATCCGCAAGGATTAATCCCTGAAAATGGCTTTAAATCCATATCAACATTTAAAGCAATGCCATGATAAGTGCGTCCATTCTTTACTCTTAAACCTATTGAAGCAATTTTTTGTTCTTTGACATATACTCCGGGAGCACCGCAATGAATAGAGCCTTCGATTTTGTATTGTGCAAGTACGGAAAGTAACACTTGTTCTAATTGACTTACTAATGTTCTTATACCTAAGTTTCTTCGGCTTATATCCATTAAAACATAAGCAACCATTTGCCCAGGTCCATGATAAGTTACCTGACCTCCACGATCAGATTGTACTATAGGTATTAAAGCTGGGTTTAGGATATGCTCAGCTTTTCCAGCTTGTCCTTGAGTATATACTGGAAAATGTTCTAATAACCAAAGTTCATCTTGAGTATGGGCTTCACGTTTTTGCGTAAAATCTTTCATTTGCAGCCAAACATCGTTGTAATTTTGAATACCTAGCTGTCGTATTTTCATTATAGAACCATTTTAACTTCAGGATGCTGGGTAATTGCTCTATAAAATGTATCCAGCATTTCTTGATTTTCAGCATATACAGTAACAGTAATTGCCAAATAGTTAGAGTCTCTACTCTTTTTATGAGTCATCGCATCGTGATCAAGTTTAGGAAAATGTGTGAGTGTAATTTCTCGAATTTCTTCAAAAAAAACAGAAGAATTATTCCCTATTATTTTTATTGGGAAATAACAGGGAAATTCAATTAAAGTGGTATTAGTCATATTGAATAGAGCCTTAAGATCCAAACCAACGTTTAAATGCTAGGCGCACGGAATCCTTGGTTCGCGTATAAAAACCACCAGCATGAACATCTTGCAAAGCGTAAAGAGGGCGAGTAGATAATATATTCGTATCAAATTGAACTACTAACTCTCCTACTTTATCACCTTTTTTAATTGGAGCTTCCAGGTGAGAGGGAATTTTTGTTGTAATACTCAGGCGTTGATATTGTCCAGTAGGTATAGTTATAAATTGATCTTGATTTAATCCTACAGCTACTTTTTCCGCTACCCCTTTATAAAGAGGGAGGTCTGTAATGGATTGACCTGATTTGTAAAGCTGATGTGTTTCGAAGAATCTGAAACCATAGTTTAGTAATTTTTCACTATCATCCGCACGAGAAGAATCGCTTGGTTCCCCTAAAACAACGGCTAATAAGCGCATATTTTCACGTTTTGCGGAAGATACGAGGCAAAAGCCTGCTTCGGTAGTATGACCAGTTTTTATTCCATCGACTTGATTGTCGCGCCATAATAATCGATTTCTGTTGGGTTGACGAATACCATTATAGGTAAACCATTTTTGCTTGTACCAATCGTAATATTGTGGAAAATCAACAATTAATGCTCGGCCAAGAATTGCTAAATCTTTTGCTGTAGTATATAAATTTGGGTCAGGTAGGCCCGTGCTGTCAGTAAAATGACTGTTTTTCATTCCTAGGTTTTGAGCTTGTTGGTTCATAATGTCGGTGAAGGAGTTTTCAGTTCCCCCGACATGCTCAGCCATAGCAACACAGGCATCATTTCCTGAATCAACAATAATTCCTTTGAGTAAGTCTTCAACGGGTACCTGTTGTCCTTCTTTAATGAACATACGTGAGCCACCTATTTTCCAGGCATCTCTGCTTACTCTTACATTGTCGTTTAGATGAATTTGATCATGATGAAGGGCGTTAGAAATAACATATAAAGTCATCATCTTGGTCAAACTGGCAGGAGGTAAGCGTTCCTCACTGTTTTTCTCAGCGATGATTTTTCCACTGTTCACGTCAATTAATATATATGCTTTGGCATTTATAATAGGAGCTGCAGGAGTAACCAAAGGCTTATTCGTTACTGATGCAACTGGTCTTTCTAAATCTGCGGTAGGGGTGGAAGGTAATGCTCCTTCATCAGCCATCGTATTTGTTGATTGCACAAATAAGGTGATAATAAACAATGTGGTTAATAAAATAGACGTTGCTCTTGTCATGTTTTCACCTAGAGTAATTACAAAAACAACTATATTAACACAGCCTTTTGTATGCAACAAAATAGCAGATGAAAAATAATGATTTATTTTTAAGAATTTGTCTAGATAGCCGCCGGCTGTTAAAATGTTTTTCATAAATAGATCTTCGAAATTAATTGATATTTCTGTATATTAATCATAAACAATTATTCAAATTGGAAAATATGCGAAAGATACTTATCGTTTTGATAATTCTATTAACAGGATGCCAAACTACAAATCAGTCTGCTGGCCAAGCATCATCGACAACTCGAAAACCAGCAAGATTTACTGTCCATAGTACGAACAATCAAATCTATAACCGCTATAGGTATAAAAATGAGCGATATACCCAATTTCAGGATGGGGCACCAACAAAACAACGAAAAATCAGCTTTAAAGAACCTATCCCAACCAAAGAGCCTTTAAGTCGATATGGCAATCCGACCGAATATTCTGTTGATGGTCGTTCTTATCAGGTAATGACAAGTTCGTCGGGATATAAGACCCGTGGAATGGCTTCCTGGTATGGAACTAAATTTCATAAACAAAGAACTTCCAGTGGGGAACCTTACGATATGTATGTGATGTCAGCAGCTCATAAAACATTACCTTTGCCTACCTATGTTAAAGTTAAAAACTTAAACAATGGTAAAGTTGCTGTAGTTAAAGTAAATGACCGAGGTCCTTTTCATTCAGATAGGATTATTGATCTATCGTATGCCGCTGCTTTAAAACTCGGAGTGTTTCCGAAAGGGACAGCTCTTGTCGAAATTGAGACATTAATGGGTCCAGCAGGACAAGCGCGATATTATCTTCAGGCAGGAGCTTTTTCAACAGAAGCTTCAGCAAAAAATTTAAAGGAAAAATTAACTCGTATTACTCCATCTCCTGTCTACATAGAACATTACAAGCAACATTACATTGTTAGGGTAGGGCCTTTTGGCACAAAAAATATGGCAGATGGTTTGAAGCGTAAATTGGCAATGAATGGTGTTACTGGATCTTTTTCTGTTTTGATTTAGCATATACTCTTAGGACATTGAAGGTATTGCAAAGCTCTCTACATAAGGTGTAGGTTGCACTGCCATTAAGGAATTTGTAAGTTGGGCCTCCCTGGCCCAACAAAAGGGTACATGTTAGGCTGGTGTTCATGTTGGGCCAGGAGCCCTCCAATTTATTGCAGTGGGTAATCGTGGGACGTAGGTAGTATTTTTCCGTACTTATTGAGAAGTTACAATTTTGATAGCTAAATAATGGATTAATAGTTAAAATTATTGGGAATGTGTTTTTAGTCTGACTTGCTTTTAATCAGACTGAATTTTTTGTTCTTTGATGGTTAATTTCTTTTTCTTGTAACGTAAATAGTGAGGTGTTCTAACAATGCATGATGGCTCTGTGTTTTATACAATATTCCTCATTTTCGCGGGCGCTGCATTTTTATCGACTTTGGTTCTTTATACCAGACAATCCTTACTTGTTGCTTATATACTTCTCGGAGCGATGCTTGGTCCATGGGGCTTAAAATTGGTTTCTGATGTTACTACCGTCCAACAAATTGGTGATGTTGGAATAGTGTTTCTTTTGTTTCTACTTGGTCTTCATTTACAGCCACAAAATCTTGTACATATGTTAAAAAGGGTTACTTGGATTGCTTTAGTTAGTTCGGTTGTTTTTGCAGTAATTTCCTATTGGATTGGAAGATTTTTTGGACTGACAGAGATTGAGGCGTGGGTTTTGGGTGGCTCCATGATGTTTTCAAGTACTATCATTGGCTTGAAATTATTACCAACAACTATCTTACATCACCAACATACCGGTGAAGTAATGATTAGCGTATTATTAATGCAGGATGTTATCGCAATAATTGTCCTTATTTTAATCAATGGTGCGCAACAAACAGGAGGTTTTTCCCTGGATGATCTCATCTTGGTTGGTATTGATTTACCTGCATTATGTCTTTTTGCTTTTGCATTTGAAAAGCATATTTTAATTAGATTACTCGCTCGATTTGATAGAACTCAAGAATATGTTTTTTTGTTGTCCATTGGTTGGTGTCTCGGTTTGTCAGTTCTCGCGCAAAAAATTGGTCTTTCAGAGGATATAGGTGCTTTTATTGCTGGGGTAGCATTGGCGGCTAGTCCAATTTCTCTTTATATTGCTGAAAGTTTAAAACCACTAAGAGATTTTTTTCTTGTCATGTTTTTCTTTACCATTGGAGCAACGTTTAATTTTGGTCTTGCAAAGCAAGTATTTATTCCAGCCATTATATTATCCATCCTTATTCTGCTGGTAAAACCTATTTTATTTTATTTTCTTCTTGCGAAGTCTGGTGAAAAAAAACAAGTTGCAAAAGAAGTTGGTATTCGACTTGGACAAGCCAGTGAGTTTTCATTGCTGGTTGCGAGTATTGCATTGAGCACTAAGCTGATTTCAGATAAGGCATCTAATTTAATTCAAGCAACAACTATTCTCACTTTTATTGTTTCATCATATTTTGTTGTATTGAAATACCCAACCCCCATAGCATTGTCTGACAAAATGCGTAAGGATTAAATAATGAAATTATTAATTATATTATTGTGTTTATCTAGCGAACGTTTTTTAATTCATTCTTTTTCTTATCAACGATTTTATTGGTTTCCAGATTATTATCAGAAAATAAAAAAAATAGCGGATAAAAATAGTTTTTTTTCTAATAAATGGGCGCTCTTATCTTTAATAGTGCTACCTATTTTGTTGCTAACCTTATTTATTTACTTATTATTAAGCAATATCGTTTTTGGATTAATGGGCTGGCTATTAAGTCTTGTCATTTTCTTTTACTGTCTTGGGCCTCAGAATGTATTTTATCCTCAGACACAATCCGAGATAAAAGGTAACAATGAGTTAGTAGGGGATTATTTTGTATTAGTTAACAAACAATTATTTTCTCTTGTGTTTTGGTATATTATTGCTGGCCCAATTGGCGCCCTGACTTATCGATTAATAACATTATGCAGAGATTTAAATGTAGTGAGTGAGCAAGCAAATGAAATTGCAGATTTGCTCGAATGGATACCTGCACGCTTAACAGTATTACTCTTTCTGCTTGTAGGAAATTTTCAACGTGGTTTTTCACTGTTTACCAATTTTATTTTTGCAAGACCCGATACTAACTCTACAATGTTGCGTGACTGTGGATTGCAAGCTGTTAGAACTAGTGATGTAGAAGAAATACCAATGCCTGTAGCAGAAGGTCTGGTTGATCATGCAATTATTGTAATGTTGGTTTTTGTTGCTATATTTACTTTAATCGCCTGGTCGTAGGTGTCGAGCCCTGCTTAGATAATAACTTATTGGAGAGTATTCAAAAACTGTTTCATTCTCGAGAAGGTGGGACACTGGCATTAGTTAAGAAAAAGTGGCTTTAAAAAAATGTAGGTTGGCCCCTGGCCCAACATGAACAGCAGCCTAACCATAGTTGGGCCAGGAGCTAACCTACAAAACTCTTAACTTAATGGAAGTGCGCTTTCGCAGGGATGACATACGGTAGCGAATAGCCTCACTTATTGCGGATTGCCTGTATGAATTTTTTTTCGCGTTTATTTTTCTGCATTATTTTGCTTTGCCTATTAGGGTGTCAGGGATTGCAACAAAATGCACTTAAAGGGCAAGCACTAGAACAATGCAAGATGACCTGTAGGCAACATTTTGAATTTTGTAAACAAAATTGTGTGGATAATTGTCCAACATGTTCTATTCACTCTACACAAACTTCTACATATAATTTTGCAAAATATGTATATGAAAGAAAAGTTGAAGGCAAAAAAGTGATGCGCGAGTTGAATTCTTACCGCGATCCACTACAATGCCGCAAAGTAACATGCGACTGCTTATCAGATCTTGCGATTTGTAATAAGAGTTGCATTGGTGTAATTCCAAAAAAATTACAAGCTATACATTACTGTGTTTAATGAATTCGGGGAACACTTTCATGGCAAATGAAACTAATTTAGATTTAGATCCTGTTGAAACGCGTGAATGGCTGGATGCCCTGCAAGCTGTATTGATGAATGATGGTGCCGAAAGAGGTACTTTTCTTTTACAACAGCTCATAAAAAAAGCAAATTCTGAAGGTATACAATTAGCTAGCTCTATTAATACACCTTATAGAAACACAATAAAACCTCATGAAGAAAAGCAAATCCCTCCTGATGAAGGTATTAGCAAGCGTATCAGTGCGTTAATTCGTTGGAACGCTGTGGCTATGGTGCTACGTGCAGGAAAATATGCACCAGAGCTTGGTGGGCATATCGCTTCTTATGCTTCATCATCCACTTTATATGAAACTGGATTTAATCATTTTTTTAAAGGCCCTAATGGTGAGAATGGAGGCGATTTACTTTATATACAAGGACATTGTTCACCTGGTATTTATGCGCGTGCATTTCTGGAAGGCCGATTATCAGAAGAACAATTAAGTAAATTCAGGCAAGAAGTTGAAGTTGATGGGCTTTCTTCCTATCCACACCCATGGCTAATGGGGGAATTTTGGCAATTTCCTACTGTATCTATGGGCTTAGGACCTTTACAAGCAATTTATCAAGCACGATTTCTAAAATATCTAGAAAATAGGGGATTGATCAAAGCTGATGGTCGAAAAGTATGGGCTTTTCTTGGCGATGGTGAAATGGATGAAGTCGAATCTGTTGGGGCTTTAAGCATCGCCGCTCGTGAAAAGCTGGATAATCTTATTTTTATCGTAAATTGTAATTTACAACGACTTGATGGTCCTGTACGTGGAAATGGCAAAATTATTCAAGAGCTTGAAGGCATTTTTCGGGGTGCCGGCTGGAATGTGATTAAAGTGATTTGGGGAGGGCGATGGGATCCATTGCTTGCTCGTGATAAAGAAGGTTGGTTGCAAAAGCGTATGGAAGAGTGCGTGGATGGTGATTATCAAGGATACAAAGCAAATGATGGTGCTTATGTGAGACAACATTTCTTTAATCAATATCCGGAACTAAAGAAAATGGTTGAAAATTATTCTGACGAAGAAATCTGGCGTTTGAATAGAGGCGGTCATGATTCACAAAAAGTTTTTGCAGCTTATGCTAAAGCGGTAGAAAATAAAGGTTCCCCAACTGTTATTTTGGCTAAAACAATTAAAGGTTATGGTATGGGTGCTGCAGGTGAGGGATTAAATATTACTCATCAACAAAAAAAGATGACTGTCGAGCAGTTACAATTATTTAGAGATAGATTTAGTATTCCAATTAGTGATGACAAGATTGCAGAAATTCCTTTTTATAAACCAGACGATGACAGTCCAGAGATTAAGTATTTAAAAAAACAAAGAGAGATGTTGGGAGGTTATTTACCTGCACGTTCTACAGCAGTTACTCCTTTAAAAATCCCTTCTTTAGCCGATTTTTCGTCTATTACTCATGGTTTGGGAGAGAGAGAAATCTCTACAACTATGGCTTTTGTACGCATTCTTAGTGTTTTGCTAAAAAATAAAGAAATTAGTTCGCGTATTGTTCCTATTGTTCCTGATGAATGCAGAACCTTTGGAATGGAAGGTTTATTCAGACAAATCGGTATTTATTCTCCTGTAGGTCAGCTTTATACACCTGTCGATCATGAACAAATCATGTTTTATCGCGAGGCGCGGGATGGGCAAATTTTAGAAGAGGGAATTAATGAGGCGGGAGCCTTTTGTTCCTGGATTGCCGCAGCGACTTCGTACAGTTCGAATAAATTGGCTATGATCCCATTTTATATTTACTATTCTATGTTTGGATTTCAACGTATTGGTGATTTGGCCTGGGCTGCAGGAGATATGCAAGCTAGAGGTTTCTTACTTGGAGGTACTGCAGGACGTACAACACTTGCA
>JACPOX010000001.1 GCA_016191305.1 Legionella longbeachae
GTGTATTTACCCCGGAAACGGGGTTTTTTTTTTATTTTGAGGTAAACCATGAAATTCGTTGATGAAGCGGTGATAAAAATAGAAGCTGGTCATGGGGGAAATGGTTGCCTAAGCTTTAGACGTGAAAAATTCATACCCCGCGGTGGTCCTGATGGTGGCGATGGTGGTGATGGTGGTAGTGTCTACTTTGAAGCCAGTATTAATTTAAACACGCTCGTTGATTTTCGTTATATGCGTCATTATAAAGCAGGGAACGGGCAGCAGGGTATGGGTGGAAATTGTACTGGAAAAAAGGGCGATGATTTAATCATTAAAGTACCTGTTGGAACAATGATTTATGATATAGATACGGGTGAGTTGCTTGGTGATATTAATACACCAGGAGTTCCTGTGTTGATTGCTCAAGGTGGTTTTCATGGTTTGGGAAATACGCGTTACAAGAGTAGTGTAAACCGTTCTCCAAGACAAACAAGTTCTGGTAGTCCCGGTGAGTCAAGACATTTACGATTGGAATTGCGTGTTTTGGCTGATGTTGGATTGTTAGGCTTGCCTAATGCTGGAAAATCCACGTTGATTCGGGCGGTTTCCAGCTCAAAAACGAAAGTGGCTGATTATCCTTTTACTACTTTGCATCCTAGTCTGGGTGTAGTTAGTGTTTCTTCGCACAAGAGCTTTGTGATGGCAGATATTCCTGGTCTCATTGAGGGAGCCGCTACAGGAGCCGGATTAGGACATCGATTTTTAAAACATCTTTCACGTACTTGTGTTTTGTTGCATGTGATTGACGTAGCCCCTCTGGATGGTGTTGATCCTGTGGCTTCCGCAAAAGTAATCATTAATGAATTAGCAGAATATAATCCTGATTTGTTGCTAAAACCACGATGGTTGGTGTTGAATAAAATGGATATGTTACCTGATGAAGCCAGTCGTAAGGAACACATTCAGGCAATAGTTAATGGTTTGGACTGGAAAGATAAAGTATTTGCCATTTCTGCAATTAGTGGTGAAGGTACACAGCAACTATGTTATTCACTAATGCAACTGATTGATGAGATGAGAGAGTCTGAAACATAACCATTCTGCCGCGTGTTCTACTACAAAAGCAGAACGATAAGGAATTTGATGTGTTTCTCGACCTTCTTTATGGGGATTACAGTAGTCAATAATTAATTGTGTAGTACCTTTTATCGGTAGCTGCTGCCAATACTCCTCTAAACCACGGATATGAAAATGCAGCCGGTGTTGATGCAATCCATTAAAATTGAGTAAATGGTATAAGTCAGGTTTGGTAAGCAGTAATTGCAATAAACCACCGGTTGCTTCATCGATGATAGTTATTGGTTCATTGCGGTTTGCAATAAGTTCACGTAAATTTTCAGATGCTTTTTTATCTATAGAACTAATAATATGTGGCTCTACTATAGGATCTATAATTCTTTTAATCTTATCGCTAAGATCAAGGGTACAACGTACTTTAAATTCAATATAAGGTGATTCCCAGCGATAGCCTGTTTGGCAATTGATCCCCTTCAGAGCATCTTCTAATGTTTGTGCAATTTCACTTTCAGCTAGACCAAAAATTCGCCACTTGAGTATTTGCTTTTGGCTGTGAGTAGTTTGTTGCAATATGGGTAGCACATAATGATTAAACATGGGTAAGCATTCGCGTGGAGGGCCAGGTAATAAAAAAAAGGTTTTATTATTCCATTGGTAGTAACAACCTAAAGCACTTCCAAAAGGATTAGGTAAAAGTTGTGCTTGTTCTGGGAAGAGACATTGCTGCAAATTTCCTTGATTGATGCTTATTTTTCTATTTTGAAGACGACTTGTAATGTGTTCCAAAGCAAGAGCATGTTGTACTAAATTTGATCCCGTGAACTTTGATAAGGCAAAACGGGTGAGATCATCAGTAGTGGGTCCAAGCCCACCAATTAAAATAATAATATCGTGTTTTTCTACTAAGAAGCCTAAACAATTAGATATTTCAGCCTCTCTATCACTGCAGGAAAGTTGAAAGCCTAAAGATAAACCTTCTGAGCTAAGAATATGGGCAATGTCACGGCCATTAGTATTAAGTGTATCTCCATGAACTATTTCATCGCCGGTTGCTAAAATAGCTATGGTCATTTTTTTCCCCAGAAGTGAATAGAACTCTTGAGTTCTCATATATACCCATAATTGTTTAAGAATATAATTGTAGCAAGGCAGCATTCAGGCTACGATTTGGTGGTGACCCTGTTATGTTTTAAGGTTTAATGAAAGTAAAGGAGAGATTATGGAGTTTTCAAGCCGTTATGTAGCGCATATTCCTGACGCTGAAGGCTTTGTGAATTATTCTGCAGAAGAAAATAGAATCTGGAAAATTTTATTTGAAAGACAAATGAAGTTGTTACCTGGAAGAGCTTGTGATGAGTTTATAACCGGATTAAAAACTCTGGCTATAACTGCCGAGGTCATTCCGCAGCTTTCTGAATTAAGTCAGCGACTTAAGGCGCAAACAGGGTGGCAGGTCTCAGCAGTCCCTGCATTAATTTCAGCTCGAGAGTTTTTTGAGTTATTGTCAAGAAAGTACTTTCCTGTTGCTACTTTTATTCGTTGTGAAGAAGAATTGGATTATGTAAAAGAGCCTGATATTTTTCATGAGGTCTTTGGACATTGTCCTATGTTGACAGATAAAGTTTATGCAGAATTTGTTTATGATTTTGCCTGTAAAGTTTTAACTTTTCCTGAGAGTGACTGGCCTTTATTACAACGTATGTTTTGGTTTACAGTTGAATTTGGTTTAATCAATAGTCCAAAGGGACTGAGGGCTTATGGCGGTGGTATACTGTCTTCTATTAGTGAAACAGTTTATTGTGTAGAAAGTGATGTTCCTATGAGAGTGCTTTTTAATCCTGTAGCGGCATTTCGTATGCCTTATCGGATTGATATGCTGCAACCAGTTTATTTTGTTATTAATGATTATCAAGCCTTATATGATTTTGTTTTATCCAACATAGAAGAATTTTTGGTACGAACTCGCGAGTTGGGCGAATTTCCGCCATTTTTTGCAGTAGATCCTAATAATCCCAATATACATATTAGAGCGTGTTAATAAAGTATATTGTAATGCACAGCCAGTCTTGTTACCATCGAGCAACGAGTTGTTCATTGGCTGTTAGGTCAAGGAGCATTATTTGATTAAAGTACTAATTGTTGATGACCATGCATTGGTTCGAATGGGTATTCGACGATTACTTGAAGATATGCCGGATGTTGAGGTCGTAGCTGATGCAGAAAGTGGTGAACAGGCTTTGGCGTTAGTTAAGCTGCATTTTCCTGATGTAGTTCTTTTAGACATGAAAATGCCTGGAATTGATGGCTGGGAAGTAACACGTCGCCTAAAAAAATCAAATCCGCATATTAGAGTCATTGCCGTAACCGCTATGTGTTCTGATGTGTTGCCCACTCGCGTTTTGCAATTGGGAGCTATGGGTTATCTTACTAAAGAATCAGGTGCCGAGGAAATGGCTGCCGCGATACGTAAAGTGGCTAAGGGTGAAAAATATTTGAGTGCCGAAATCGCGCAGAAGGTGGCGATTAATAGTCTCGAAGAAGTACAAGGTTCGCCTTTTAATGCTTTATCTGAACGAGAAATGCAGGTGATGTTAATGATTACTAGTGGCATGAATGTCCAGGAAATTAGCGACAGACTTTTTCTTAGTACAAAGACGATTAATGGATACCGTTATCGTACCTTTGAAAAATTGGGCATTAAAAATGATGTCGAGCTTACTTATTTAGCTCTGAAACATGGCATGATAGAAAACCCTATGGATCTAGCGTCAGAAGATTGACGTTTTCATTACTATTAAGTTGTAGGTTGGGTTCCTGACCCAACCTACAATTTCATGCAATGATGATTAGGTTTCAAAAATTACTTCTATTATTATTAAATGAATATTTCTCCACAGTTAACATTATTTCTCAGTAAACTGCCTAATGAGCCCGGTATTTATCGCATGTTGGATGAGACAGGCGCGGTTCTTTATGTAGGTAAAGCATCTAATCTGAAAAAACGTATCACTAGTTATTTTAATAAACAAAATACGGGCATTAAAACCCGTTCCTTAGTGAGTCAAATTGCCACCATAGAAATTTCTGTAACTCGCAGTGAGACAGAAGCTTTATTATTGGAAAGCAATCTAATTAAAACATTAAGACCGAAATACAACATCTTGTTGCGGGATGATAAATCTTATCCCTACATTCATCTTTCCAATCACCCCGAATTTCCACGCATTGAAAGTTATCGTTCGAAGAAGAAGCCCTTATCGGGTAATTTTTTTGGCCCCTATCCTAGTAGTACTGCGGTAAAAGAAACTATAGTCGCTATTCAAAAAATATTTAAAATTCGTAATTGTCGCGACAGTTATTTCAATGCACGCTCACGTCCTTGTCTGCAATACCAGATCAAACGATGTACCGCACCTTGTGTGAACTACATTAGCCCAGAGAGTTATCATAAATCAGTAGAGAATGCTATCCGATTTTTACAAGGAAAATGTCAATTAATTCTTGATGAGCTCGCTCAACGAATGGAAAAAGCAGTCAATGAACTCAATTTTGAAGAAGCAGCACTTTTGCGGGATCAGATTAAAAATTTAAGACTTGTACAAGAACAACAAGGTATTTTGCAATTACGTGGAGATGCTGATGCAATTGCAATTGAAGTGCGTCCTGGTTTTGCCTGTGTTCAATGTGTCACTATTCGTGAAGGGCAAATATTGGCAAGTCAAAGCTATTTCCCCTCAGTGCCACAACAAGGGTTTGATGAGGAACTCAGTGTAGAGGAATTGTGGCAACAAACTTTTGATGCATTTGTTGGATTTTATTACTTCGATGCACCGGAAAAAATTCCGGCTTTAATTATTACTAATCATAAATTAACAGATCATCAATCATTACAAGAGGTTTTATCCCAACAACGTGGTAAATCCTGCAAAATCCAGGTAAATCCACGTGGAATAAAATCACGTTGGATGGATTTTGCACTTAATAATTTACGAGTCTCTATAGAAGAGTTTGTTACAAAACATTCTACTATGCGGTCTCGTTTTCATGAACTAGAGCAGTTTTTAGGGTTTAAAAAGTCAATTGAACGTATGGAATGTTTCGATATAAGTCATACTCAAGGAGAAGCAACGGTAGCATCTTGCGTTGTTTTTGATCATGAAGGACCTTGTCCTAGTGAATATCGTCGGTTTAACATCGAAAACATTACTCCAGGAGATGATTATGCTGCGATGGAACAGGCAATTACGCGTCGTTTTAAACGATTGATAGAAGTTCAATCTTTGCCGGATCTTTTAATTATTGATGGAGGAAAAGGGCAGGTCGCTGTTGCTCAGAAAGCACTTTCATCTTTAAATATCACTACAGTGACCTTGCTTGGTGTTGCTAAAGGGCCTTCCAGAAAAGCAGGATGGGAGAAGTTGATTTTGGTTCATGAAGCACGTGAATTGAACTTACCTGATGATTCTAAAGCATTGCATCTCCTTCAACATATTCGCGATGAAGCACATCGCTTTGCTATAACTGCCCATCGTAAGAAACGACAAAAAAAACGATTGGATTCTACTCTTGAAGATATTGAAGGAGTTGGGGCAAAACGCAGGCAAGCGCTACTGCATCGTTTTGGTGGTATCAGAGAGCTTGCTAAGGCTCCATTGGAGGAAATTGCTAAGGTACAAGGTATTAGTGAGCATTTAGCAAAGCGCATTTTTCAGTTTTTTCATGGTTTGAATTAATTTTGAAAAAATCATAAAAGATGAGGTTTCCCTTATCCAGAACTCAGGCGTCAACTTAATGAAAAAGTAGTATGGTTCTTAATTTATTTTCAAGAATAGGAATATTATTCATAACCCTGGAAAAAATTCTAATATTCGTACTAAACTTAATTTAGATATGCTCAAATAATATTTAGAAGAAATTGATATTTAAGCACAAATCTTGCATATAAAAATAATAAAGTACGGTGAGAGGGGGGGCATATGTATAAAATAATTTCAATTGCATTCATGATGCTGATGGCGTCCATAGCAAATGCTGCAGCTTATGGTACGGGATTATGTGGTTACCCACAATACGATTGTATTAAAGTAGAATCGGGACAAAATTGGGAAACCTTATTTCCGGATCTAGTGCAGCGGGAAATTGTCCAAAAAGTCAATCGCACTTACAATCCCTTATGGGTCGGTAAGGTGATTGCCGTTCCTAAAAACTTAACTTATATCAGTGTTTTCGATGTATCTCCTTTTCCTTTGAAAATTCCAAATGAGCAGCAAAAACAAATTATTGTGGATCAGGATAAGTTGGCTTATGCAGCTTATGATGCTGAAGGTAATTTGGTGAAATGGGGGCCTATTTCATCTGGAAGAGACAGATGCCCGGATGCCAATCATTCGTGTCGTACTTTAACAGGTATTTATCGAGTCTTCAGTAAAGAAAATGAAAAATGTACTTCTGATGTATTTCCAATTGGTAAAGGCGGAGCCAAAATGCCTTTCTGCATGTTTTTCCATAAAGGCTTTGCTTTGCATGGATCTGATGATATCCCTGGGA
>JACPOX010000280.1 GCA_016191305.1 Legionella longbeachae
AAATTAAGGATGTTTTAGCTTCACGTTCATTATCGCTAGGTATGAAACTTGAGAATTGGCCGCCAGCGAGTCTTGGCGAATAATGTTTAGGAGTTTTGGTTATGCGTCACCGTAATTCAGGCCGTAGCTTTGGCCGTACAAGTAGTCATAGAAAGGCTATGTTTTCAAATATGTGTTGTTCTTTAATAGAGCATGAGTTGATTAAAACAACTTTGCCTAAAGCTAAAGATCTACGTCGTTACATAGAGCCTTTAATTACAGTATCTAAAGTTGATTCTGTCGCAACACGTCGACATGCATTTGATATTCTTAGATCTAAACCTGCTGTTGGTAAATTATTTACAAATTTAGGCCCACGTTTTGTTGAGCGTCCAGGTGGTTATGTACGTATCATTAAATGTGGCTTTAGAGAAGGTGATAATGCTCCTATGGCAATTGTGGAATTATTAGATAGACCTGTAGAAAAAGATACTGAAGAATAAATAAATTTTACTTATTATTAAGGCCCGCTTCAGCGGGCTTTTTTTTAGTATTTGTGCTTTAAATTATTATACTAGACCTTTTAGGTTAAGCAAAAGTAGCTGCTTTAAAATGTAGGTTGGGCCAGGAGCCTAACCTACGTACCGCGCTTTAGGCACGGTATCTATAGGATGCTTATTAATGTACAAAAGGTTCTGATTCAGATGGAATCATCGTTCTGGATGCCGCTAGAAAGTGCGGTACTTAGGGGGAATTTCGGGCGGATCTCTCAGGGACAAGTCGTGTGACATAAAATCACGGGGATTCTTGTAGAACCTAAATATTTAAATAGGGGCATCGAGTGATAATTTTCCGTTATTTAGCCAAAGAAGTGTTTATTACTTTGATTTCGCTAACGTCTATACTCGTGTTAATTTTTTTAAGTAATCAACTCATCCAATACTTAAATCGTGCTGCTTCTGGAAGTATTCCTGGCATCATAATTATGAAGCTGATGATGCTTGAGTTACCCACTTTACTTAGTCTTCTCATCCCCTTAGGCTTTTATACCGCTATGTTACTTGCTTATGGCCGTTTGTATGCTGAAAGTGAGATGACCGTATTGCGTGCTTGTGGCTATGGTCCGAACCAATTACTGAAACACAGTTGTATTATGGCGTTAGTGGTTGCAGTTATCGTTGCTTTTGTGATGTTGTGGGGAAGTCCTGTAATTTATATTGAGCGCGCTAAGTTATTACGTTCTACAGGGATACAAACTCTCGTGCAAACGATTATGCCTGGGCGATTTCATGCTATTCACGATGGACAGGAAGTTTTTTATGTACAGTCAATGAGCCGTGATCATAGCAAAGCAGAACAAGTTTTTCTGGCAAAGCGAAGTTCCGTGGATAATAAAATACGTTGGGATGTATTATGGGCCGATAAGGCCTTTGCACAAACAGACTTGAAAACAGGAGAAGATTATATCATTTTGCAAGATGGTAATGAATATCAGGGAACTCCTGGACGTGCGGACTATCAAGTTGCTGAATTTAGGCAATATAAAGCACGATTGCCCCGGCCCATAATAAAAATATCAGATGACTTGCGTACACTCAGTACTCTAAGCTTATTGCCTTTTAATAATCCAAATCCGGCTAAAGCTGCTGAGTTACAATGGCGTTTAGCCGTTCCAATTATGGTATTTACTTTGACCTTGATTGCCGTTCCTTTGAGCCGTATAAATCCTCGTACCGGTAAATATGCCAAGTTATTACCAGCAATTATTATTTATATTTTATATGCTAACTTGTTGTTTATTGCCCGTGATGCAATGATTTTTAGCAAAATACCACAATGGCTAGGTTTGTGGTGGGTACATATTCTTGTAGCTGCCTTTGGATTATTTTTAATCTGGCGTAACCAGGTGAAATTAGCATGAATATGACCATATTAGATCGGTATATTGCTAGATCAGTCGTTAGTTCTATTGGTTTGGTAACGTTAATGTTGATTGGGCTACAAATTTTTATTTTATTTGTTGATCAAATAAATGATTTAGGCCGTGCTGAATATGGCATTGCGCAAGCGGCTTTTTTTATTTTATTACAATTACCATATCAGATCTATTTATTTTTTCCCATGGCAAGTTTGCTCGGTTGCTTAACCGGTTTGGGTATAATGGCCAATCATAGTGAATTAATCATTATGCGTTCTTCCGGAATGTCGATATTCCAGATAAGCATGGCAGTTTTAAAAGCAGCGGTATTACTTATCGTAGTTGTTACTGTTTTGGGAGAAACTTTGGTTCCCTATTTATCACACTATGCCACTGATTATAAAACAGCAGCCGTGAGCGGTGGTCAAACTTTGCGAACTTCTAAAGGGTTTTGGTTGCGTCATAAAAATGATTTTATTTCAGTTGGCTTAGTTCTACCCGATAATATTATAAAAAATGTTTATCAATTTCGTTTTGATGGAAAACATCATTTAATCATGTCTCGTTTTATTTCTGAGGCTAAATTCAAACAAAATGCTTGGATTGCATATGATATACAACAAACTGAATTTTATGGGGATCAAACCAAAGCCCAGTTTTTTGCGTCTATTCCTTGGGATATCCCAGTAAAACCAAAGCTCCTAACTATTAGTAGCATTGAGCCCGATGAAATGACCTTACATGAACTCAGTCGATATATACGCGAGCTTAAGCACAGTCATCAAAATGCGCATAATTATCAGTTTGCTTTTCTCCAGCGAATAATTCAACCGTTTACAACTATGGTGATGATGATCCTTGCGATTCCATTTGTTTTTGGTCCTCTACGTTCTACCACGATGGGGGCAAAATTATTGGTTGGTGCTGCAGTCGGATTTGGATTTCATATTTTGAGTCGATTTTTTGGCCCACTCAGTATGGTATTTCAATTGCCACCTGAATTAGCGGCTTTGGGCCCAACTATTATTTTTGCTTTATTGGGACTTTATCTTATAAGGAGAGTTAAATGACATATTTCCTCGAGAATTCTGTTCCTTTAGCTTGCGTAGTAGGATTCAACTACTTTTTCTAGGATTATACTACCTGGCCCGCCGCCCAGCCTGATGACCAAGCCCATTGAAAATTATATCCTCCTAACCAACCGGTTATATCTAAGGCTTCACCTATAAAATACAGTCCAGGAATTTTTTGAGTTTCCATGGTTTTTGATGAAAGTGCATCACAATCTACACCACCAATGGTTACTTCAGCCGTTCGATATCC
>JACPOX010000281.1 GCA_016191305.1 Legionella longbeachae
CTCGTTAACTGGGTATCAGGAAATGCTCACCGATCCTTCTTATGCACGTCAAATCATCACTTTGACTACAGCCCATGTTGGTAATACAGGATGTACGCATGAAGATATGGAATCTAATAAAGTTTGGGCTGCTGGTTTAGTTATTCATAACGCTGCTATAACTTATAGCAATTATCGTGCAGAACAGTCTCTTCGAGATTGGCTTAAAAAAAATGGTGTAGTCGCAATAGCGGATATTGATACTCGTGCTTTGACTTTGCGTTTACGAGAACATGGGGCTGTTGGAGCTTGTATTAGTACCAATGTCGCGAAACCAGAACAAGTGTTAGCAAAAGCTAGAGCTTTTTCTGGCTTACAAGGTATGGATTTAGCTCTGGAAGTTTCGAGAAAGACTACAGAGCGTTGGCATACTGGACGAGGCGAATGGGGTCAAGGATCGCAGCCACAACAATTTCATGTGGTTGCTTATGATTTTGGCGTCAAGCACAACATTTTACGTATTTTACATGATAAAGGATGTCATTTAACCATAGTACCCGCTACCACTTCAGCGGCCGAAGTTATGGCAATGAATCCTGATGGCATATTTTTATCAAATGGACCTGGTGATCCACAAGCGTGTGATTATGCTATTCGTGCAACACAAGAATTTTTAGAGCATAATATTCCAATATTTGGTATTTGTTTGGGCTTTCAGATTTTAGCTTTAGCTTGTGGTGGCGTGACTAAAAAAATGAAATTTGGTCACCATGGTTCTAATCATCCGGTCATTGAAACTGAGGGAAAAAAACGGGTTTTTATTACCAGCCAAAACCATGGCTTTACAGTGGATGAAGAGAGTTTGCCAGAATGTCTTGCTATAACTCATCGCTCTTTATTTGATAATACTTTGCAGGGTATAAGACACAAAGAAAAACCAGCATTTGGTTTCCAAGGACATCCAGAAGCCAGTCCTGGTCCCCATGATATAGAAATAATATTTAATGAATACATACAATTGATGAAATAGGATTAATCATGAATGAAAGCTATGTCTTTACCTCAGAATCAGTTTCTGAAGGACATCCCGACAAGGTTGCAGATCAGATTTCTGATGCAATTCTCGATGCAATTTTAATGCAAGATCCAGCTGCACGAGTTGCATGTGAGGTTTTAGTTAAAACAGGAATGGTATTAGTCGGGGGTGAAATTACGACTAAAGCATGGGTTGACGTAGAAGCAGTGACCCGCCAAGTTATTAAAGAGATAGGCTATAACAGTTCGCAAATGGGTTTTGATTGGGAATCTTGTGCTGTACTTTCAGCAATAGGCAAACAATCTCCTGATATTGCGCAAGGAGTGGATAATAAAGAAACAAAAATCCTCGGAGCGGGTGATCAAGGATTAATGTTTGGTTATGCAAGTCGAGAGACTGATGTTTATATGCCAGCCCCCATTTTTTATGCCCATCGGTTAATGGAAAAACAAGCTGAGATGCGTAAGTCGGGGGTTTTGCCTTGGTTACGTCCTGATGCCAAAAGCCAATTAACTTTGAAATATGATCGGGGGATGCCGGTTGAAGTAGATACAGTTGTTTTTTCAACCCAGCATGCTGCAGATATTGGATACAATGACTTAGTTGAAGCAGTGCGAGAAGAAATTATTAAAACGACATTACCTGCACAATGGCTGACTCATAAAACACGTTATTTTATTAATCCTACTGGCCGATTTGTTATAGGTGGTCCTTTAGGCGATTGTGGTTTAACCGGTCGTAAAATTATTGTAGATACTTATGGTGGTATGGCTAGACATGGTGGCGGTTGTTTCTCTGGAAAAGATCCTTCAAAGGTTGATCGATCAGCAGCTTATGCAGCTCGTTATGTGGCTAAAAATATAGTCGCTGCGGGTATAGCTGATAAGTGTGAACTGCAAATTTCTTATGCTATTGGGGTGGCTGAGCCTACATCGATTTTTGTTGAAACCTTTGGTACAGGGCGCTTGCCAACAAATGAAATCATTGAATTAATTCATACTCATTTTGATTTAACACCTCAAGGTATTATTGAATCTCATGACTTACTGAGACCAATATATAAACAAACAGCAACTTATGGCCATTATGGGCGTGAGCATTTCCCTTGGGAACGTTTGGATAAAGTAGCTGAACTAAAAAAAGCACTATAAGGAGTCTTGGATGGAATTAGTCAATAAAGCAGAATCAATACACGAAATGAGAAATGATTATAAAGTAGCTGATATGTCTTTAGCTGCCTGGGGGCGAAAAGAAATTGCCATTGCTGAGACGGAAATGCCGGGTTTAATGGCTTTACGCGAAGAATTTGCTGCTGCTAAACCTTTAAAAGGCGCTCGTATTGCTGGTTGTTTGCATATGACCATCCAAACAGCAGTATTGATTGAAACTTTGATAGCTTTAGGAGCTGAAGTTCGTTGGTCTTCTTGCAATATTTTTTCTACTCAAGATCATGCTGCTGCCGCCATTGCCGCAAAAGGTATTCCTGTTTTTGCTTGGAAAGGTGAAACAGAAGAAGAGTATTGGTGGTGTGTCGAACAAACGATCGTAGGTATGGATGGTTGGATACCTAATTTATTGCTGGATGATGGTGGTGATCTGACACAAATCATTCATGAAAAATACCCTGAATTATTGTCTGAAATTAAAGGTGTTTCTGAAGAAACAACCACTGGTGTTGCTCGTTTGTATGAAATGGCGAAACAAGAATCTTTAAAAATCCCTGCCATTAATGTGAATGATTCAGTCACCAAATCCAAATTCGATAATTTATATGGTTGTCGCGAGTCCTTGCTTGATGGAATTAAACGCGCTACAGATGTCATGATTGCTGGAAAAGTTGCCCTGATTTTAGGATATGGTGATGTAGGTAAAGGTTGTGCTCAAGCTTTGCGCGGACAAGGTGCGATTGTATTCATTGCAGAAATTGATCCCATTTGCGCGCTTCAGGCCGCTATGGAAGGGTATCGAGTAGTTACATTGGATGACGTAGCGGAACAAGTTGATATAGTAGTTACCGCTACAGGTAATTATCATGTGGTAACGCATGAACATATGAAACGCATGCGAAACCAGGCTATTTTATGCAATATTGGCCATTTTGATTCAGAAATTGATGTACATAGTTTAAAACAATACCAGTGGGAAAATATTAAACCCCAGGTGGATCATGTTATTTTTCCTGATGGCAAGCGTATTATTCTTTTAGCCGAAGGGCGCTTGGTTAATTTAGGCTGTGCTACAGGCCATCCAAGTTTTGTGATGTCAGCATCTTTTTCCAATCAGGTGCTAGCGCAAATTGAATTATTTAAAAACTCTGCGCAATATGACAGACAAGTTTATGTTCTTCCAAAATTATTAGATGAAAAGGTAGCCCGTTTACATTTAGGCCGTATTGGAGTGAAATTGACTCAGCTAACTGAAGATATCAAAGGACCTTATAAACCAGAGCATTATCGTTATTAAAATAACTTTCAAATACGCCCTCTGAGAGTGAGGACTGCCATTAAGTTAACGATTTTGTAGGTTGGGGCCCTTTGTGGCCCATAGCCGCCAGACAAAACCAAATTTTGGGCTCTGTCGTTCCCGCGCAGGCGGGAATCTATCCCTAATTTGGCATAATGCCACTATAGAAATAGATCCCCGCCTGCGCGTGGATGACAAAAATAGAAGCATTGGATTTAAAAATAAAACAAAAAATCCTTAGCCTGACGGCTGTGGGCCCTTGGCCCAACTACATTTTAAAGTCATAAAAAGCTGATCTTGTCTTGCTATTTATCTTAATGCATACTGAGCTGCGTTGTATTTTTTATATGGAGATTATATGTTTAAATCAGGAATTTTGAGTTTAAGTCTTTTATCAATAAGCCATGGTGTATTTGCTGCAGCAGATCAAGATACTGTCCGAGTAATTATCAAATACAAAGAAGGGCCCAAGAATATAACATTCTTAAAGTCACGAATGAAACAATTAACCCAATTACCAGTAAAACAAATGAATCCTATGGCTAATGGTGCCTATTTATTAATTTTGGATTCTGCAAATAGTAATTTGACTAAAGGCGGTGAAGATACTAGCGCTGAAGTTTTAAAACGTTTGAATCACAATCCACAAGTACTCTATGCCGTTAAAGACCGAGTGAGTTACTTTAAACCTGTTCCTGATCCTGAGGTTTTAGATTCAGGGAATATATTATCTCATGAAAGCCAATGGGATGAATTTACCCGGCCAGCAGGAATTATGTTGGAATCAAAACCAGGATTTCGAGATGGTGCCTGGGCTTATACGACAGGTTTATCTAAAAATCCCATAGTGGTCGCAGTCCTCGATACTGGCATTGCTTTAAATGGTAGTTTAATGAATAACCTGGTAAAAGACAGTGCAGGTAATATATGGGGCTGGAATTTTGCTGCAAACAATAATAATTTATTGGATGA
>JACPOX010000282.1 GCA_016191305.1 Legionella longbeachae
TTAAAATGGAGTAATTATGAAACAACTAATCCTACATCCCACTGACATGAGCCAATGGCATGCATTAGTTAATGAGGCTCAAGCTGCAACTCAGCTTATATTGAGTGAGAATACTGAAAGCTATTTGGTATTTTTATTAATGCGTTTTACCCAAGGACCCAAATTAATTGAATCAATCGTTGCACTTGATTTTCTAGAATCCATGCATAGGCCACGGACGTTGCAATTGGAGTTATTACGCGACGTAGGAGATAAAAGCCTGTTATTCTGTGGTCTATTTCCTGAAATGGCAAAAAAACGTCATGTTAATCTTAATTATTTTACAGAGATGGGACAAGCCGCTTATTTAACTATTGGTGAATTAGAGGGAAAGCATTCAGCGGATTTGTATTTCCAATTAAGCGAACAGTTCCTTACCTTAAAACACATTTTGCAAGCCATGAGAGGAAACTGTGTCGAACTCATTCAATCAAACCATGGAGTTTTATCTTCTCTAAAATTAACGATACAATGAGCCTTTAAAATAAGCAAATTAAAGGCAATTGAAACTTATAGGGAATCATATGCGTAGCAAGATACAAGCAAAAACACCTAATTGGCATCAAATGGGTAGTTTTGACATTGATATAATAACACGTCAGGGCGAATATTTACTTAATGATTGTAAAAGCGACATTTATCACATATGCCTAGACCATTCGAGAAGGCATAGTAGTGATAAAAATGTTCGGATGCAAATTAGATTTTCAAGTAGAGAAAAAGCCGTTAGTTTTCATGAAAAATTTAATAATCATCCAATATATAAAAAAATATGTTATTCAGATGGAGTCTATGTTTTTCCCGATTTTACCTCTAATAAGCTTTGTATAGGAACTGATATCAAAGAAGATTTTATTGTTGTTCTTAGGGAAATTGCAAAATTTGAGCCAAATACAAGGGCGATACTTCCTGATTTGTGTGAAGATTTAAAGATCAGTAATTTATATACTCTATCCGAGTTAGAGGAAATGAAAATAGAAGAAGCTATAAACCTAGCAAAAGATGCACAAGCAATTGAATTTTATGAGCTAATTTGGCAGCTGGCAAACATATATTATAA
>JACPOX010000283.1 GCA_016191305.1 Legionella longbeachae
ATTGAATCCAAGAGTCCTCTCCTTTTTCAACTTAGGCCAAGCTAAAGTTGAAAAATGCAAGCATTTGCATAATGAGATCGCGAAAATAAGGGTAGATACTGTCTAAAGGCAATAACCCTTTAAGCCAGTATCTACCCTTACTTTAGTTATGTATAGGGGTAGTAATAGGATAAAATTCTAATAAATATCTGATGTAATATCATGTTGGTATTAATTATTGGTTTTATGGTGCCTTTGTGAGAGAACCTTCTTGATTATCGTCTCTAATTAGGAAGAGTTAGTTGGGGGATAGGCTATGGATAGCAGGCGTAGGCGGTGCTTAAGCCACGCTACTTGCTTTTTAGTTTAGTATACTCGGCAAACGATATGACATTATCTGGTGCTTCAGCAATCCCTGCCTCAATTTCGTCAAAATTTAGATCATCAATATCGATATCAAATGGGAATCTCCATAATTGACTATTCGTTTGTCGATATTGGCTAATAGTGTGGTCAATGGTTTGTTCATCTAAATTGGCATAACGAGATAGCCAGGTACTAAACAGTATTTCAGTTGGAAATATGTAATCTTTATCTTGTTTGCGTAATTCATGGTGGATCCGCTTCTTATCTATTTGGGCTTGAGATTACCAATTAATAATTTCCACTGTTTTTTCTGTCTACATTGCGTCTACATGACTTTTTTGAATTTTTCTAAAATTACTACAACTTGTGTTGTTGTGTGTGTTGTGTCCTGAACTTTCGGCAAGCCTGCGTTACTAGGGACAAGAACAAGCGATAATCTTTAGGCAGGCCAAACTTGAATAACACCGAAGACAGATTAGAGCAAGTCAAAAAACTTTTGTAACTTGAAGAGCATCTCGACACAAGCCCAATGCGCCTGTTTCTTTATTCTGCTACTCAATCCACTCATCGCGACCGCTCATAATTTAATTCAAGGAGTTTTAGCTATTTTATTTTCCTTGTGAAGATGCTGTTGATTTGGCCCTTACGAATAAACTCGCGTGATTTTTTTGAATAAAGGAAGTAATTTAATGTTGAGCTTTGTTTCTAGCTCAAGTACTCGTGTTTGATGTTTACTTATAGGCCCTATAGTTTGCTTTCGAGCAAATAAAATATAATTTCCACTATATGCCGGGCAAATAAAGAGTTCCAAAAAATATCGTTGTAGACACTGAATAAAACTTGAATTGAACTCTGGTAGTTGATGGTAATTCACCACAAGCCATCCAGTATCATCTAGAACTCTATAGCATTGCTGAATGAATTTTTTTTGCATTTGAAAAGGATCCATCCCATAACTTTGATACATGTCTGCG
>JACPOX010000284.1 GCA_016191305.1 Legionella longbeachae
CGAAAAATACATGCTCTTTATCCGTAATCGCTAAGGAAAAATAACCCGCGACTAAAACACTAAGACCAAGAACAATAGTTCGTTTTGTGCCTAATACTCTATCCCCTAGATATCCACCTATAACCACCATACCATAGACCAACGCCGAAAATGCCCCAAATGTATAATAAGAGGCAGTTTCGCTATATCCCAAATAACGTATAAAGAATAGAGTCAAAATTCCTTGTACAGTATAAAACCCAAATCGCTCCCATAATTCCAGCATAAAAATCATGTAGAAAGCGCGAGGTTGCTCGCGAAGTATATTCACCATGGGAACTCTTCCGTTGAGTGTAAATTTTTAAGTTAAAGGAGTTTTGGATTTTTTGCAATGAACTTTTAAGATTAAAATCTGAATTTTTTTTGGATCTTAAAGGAACGAAAAACAGAACTTGCTAATCGACCTCAAACTCAACTATATTTCCAAATAGATATATTAATTAATGTGGTAAATTAAATCATGGTGAGTAAAAAAGCCCTATATTTGGCCGGTGGTGGTGCTCGAGGCGCCTATCAAGCGGGTGTTTTGAAAGCGATAGGTCATATATTGCAAGTAAAAACCCTGCCATTTGACATGGTTAGTGGTGTCAGCGTTGGTAGCATAAATGCTGCGGTACTTGCAGAACATGCTGATGACTTTCCTGCCGCTCTTGATAAACTGGAGACGTTTTGGGGTGAAATTCACTGCCAACAAGTCTATAAAGCCAGTAATGTCGCATTAAGCAAGTCAGTTTTGCGTAACATGAGCACAATGATGATCAAACAACGTCAAGCCGCTCATTTACTAGATACAACACCGCTTAAGCAAATGATTGAAGAGGAACTTGATTTCACGAGGATTGCTCAAAACATAAAAAATGGAATGCTTAAAACCCTGGAAATAATCAGTAATTGCTACGAAACTCGTCAAACTATTTCTTTTTACGAACACAATAACCCAGAATTCACCGACTGGAATTATCCAAGACACAGCAGTAAACGTATTTGTATTCAGCCAGAGCATATTCTTGCATCCAGTGCTTTACCCTTATTTTTCCCCACCGTGCAATTGGATGGATTTCATTATGGTGATGGTAGTGTAGGACTTGCAGCTCCGCTTCGGGGGGCCATTCGTTTTGAAGTGGACAAAATTCTAATTTTGGGAACTCGCGCATTACCTACATTTGTAGAACAGGAAAATAAACGTAATCATGACGATATTCCGTTTTCTCATATTTTTGGCAACATGTTAAATGCCATCTTTTTAGATAATCTGGACCGCGATATTGAAATGGTGAATCGAATGAACGAAATTGCCATGCTTTTGTCCATGTGGAAAAAACGTCGTTCTCCCTGGCGACCTATTAGCACATTACACTTACGCCCCAGCAAAGATTTGGCACCTATGGCCCAAGCACATTTTAAAGCATTACCTACACTGCTTCGGTATCTACTTAACATCCTAGGAGAGAAAAAACACTCTGGCGACCTATTAAGCTTTGTACTTTTTGAAAGAGACTTCACGCGAGAACTTATTGAATTAGGTTTTCAGGATACAATTAATAATGCTAAAGAAGTCACTGCATTTTTTGAATAATTATGAAATATCTTTCAAAGAACGCAAAAATCTAAGAACCTCCTTAGTTTCTGGCATAAGTCCATGCCAAATAAAGAAAGCTTCTGCAGCTTGCTCAACTAACATCCCCAAACCATCCACTGCTTCACATCCTGAATCTCTGGCGTATTGTACAAAATGTGTTGATCCATCTTGACTATAGGATAAGTCATAACAGAATGGTTTTGTTGACATACATTCCCTCGGTACAGTAACGACTTCTCCAGAAAAACTCGCAGAAGTCGCATTAATTACCACATCAAACGTACCAGTAATTTCATGAAGCCCTATACATTTTATTTGTGGGAAAGCAATCTGTAATTCTTCAGCCTTAGCTAAAGTACGATTGGCAACAATCAGTGCTGCAGGATTATTTTCCAATATAGGATAAATAAGCCCGCGTGTAGCCCCCCCCGCACCCAATATCAGTATACGTTTGTCTTGTACTCTAATATAACGATTCAAATCACGAATGAAACCAATTCCATCAGTATTGTCTGCGTGCAACTGATTCCCTTCCATCCATAAAGTATTAGCAGCCCCAGCCTGTTTACAACGAAAAGTACTCTGTGCTGCCATTGAAAAAGCATTTTGTTTAAATGGCAAAGTGATATTAAGTCCCTTACCATTTTGGGCAAAAAAATCAGATACTTGCCACTCAAAAGATTGTTCATCTGCTTTAATTTTTTCATATATCAGTTGTACATCCATCTGTTTAGCGAAATAATGATGAATCACTGGAGATAAACTATGAGTAATGGGATTACCAATAACTGCAAAACGACAAGACATCTTATTCTCCTCACTTGGCTAATCTGTTTTTTTGTTGCTACTACCGCTAAAGCAGACAGTCTGCCAATTAACATTTATCTTAAATTAAAACCAAACAATACAGTCGAAATACTTATCAAAAAATTTAATCAATTTCTTAGACAACAAGGAATTCTTACTGCTTATAATATTACGCCGTATATTACTCAACATCCTCTTCATGTCACTTTATATCTGGCAAACTATGATCCCAAACAAATCGCTACAATTATCGCGCAAACAAAAACCTTAGCCAAGCAACAAAATTCAATTCCTCTCTTGACATCAGCATTCATACCTAACAACAGCGGTTATGTCATGCTATCCGTAGCATATGATCCAGAAATACAGAAATTAAGTAACCATGTGTTAAAAACATTAGCTCATTTACGTGACAAAAAAGCGATTATTCCAACCTGGGCCTCTCAAGATCGAGAACGACTTGCGATATTTCATCAATATGGCAGTCCTAATGTTCTTAACTTTTTTAAACCTCATTTCTCACTCTTTTCTGCAGAACATTTAAGCCCAGAACAAGGCACTCATTTTTATCAACAGTTGCAAAAAGAAATTGTCCAATTTGCACAACTCCATCAAGCACAGGTTCGAGCAACTGCTTATGCAATTGGCATAGGTGTATCGGATGCACAAGGCCAGATTGTAAAAGAACTAGCTAGCTTTAACCTTCGTTGGGCAAAATAGCCTTATATCCTTTATATCTTAGCTACCAAACTCTTAGAAATTACCTCAGCCAAATCTCCTGATAACTTCAGCTTGGCTAAATCTTCCAACTGTTGCCGCATTAGAATTTGTCTTGGTTTGTCATAACGTTGCCAACGAGTAAATGGAGTAGCCAAGCGGGCAGCAATTTGGGGGTTAATTGTATCTAAGGTAATCAACATATCCGCTAAAAAGGAATAGCCACTTCCATCAAGGGCATGGAAATTACGTGGATTTGCCATACAAAATATGCCAATTAATGCACGAACCTTATTGGGATTCTTAATACTAAAAGCATCATGTTTTAAGAGTATTTTCACCTGTGTTAATGTTTGTGATTGCTCGCAACTGGCTTGTAAAGCAAACCACTTATCTAAAACTAATTCATCTTTAGACCATTGTTTATAAAAATCCGCAATTGCTTGTTCACGTAGTCCCTGATTAGCGCAATTGACCAACAAAGAAAAACTGGCTATTTGATCAGTCATAGTTTGTGCAGTTATAAACTGCTGTTGACATGCACCTAAAGCTTCTGCCTCTTTGGCTTTCATCATTAACCACAAGCAAGTATTACGTAATTTTCTTCGTCCGTAAGCAGCTCCATTCATACGATGATCTTCCATTTTCCATAAATGGTGATAGAGAGATTGAGCGGGTTCAAACAAATTCCATCCTAATTGTTGGCGAAAAAAGTCACGAACGGCTTCCACAGCACTTACATCAACAGTCTCTAAAGTTGCTGCAACTTCCTCAAAACCTGGAGGAATCAACAACTCTGCGCGTAAATCAGCATCCAAGGATTCATCCAGCAATACATGTTTCAATGCAGAAATTAATGCCGAAGAAATTTGCCATGTATTGACTGGCTGATTTAAGCATTCCTTAATGCAATTCAAAACAAGATTTTGCGCGGCATTCCACTTAGCATAACCATCTGTCTCATAACGTAATAAAAAAAGTAACTCGTCTTGACTCAAATCTTGTTTTAATTTGATGGGTGCAGAAAAATCCCTTAGTAATGAAATCACTGGTTTTTCACTTAAATCAGTAAAACTAAAATGCTGCTCGGCATCTTTTAACTCCAAAATTTCATTTTCTATAGACATCTGCTGCCCTTGAGAATCGAATAAAGCGATGCGAATAGGGATATGAAATGGTTTTTTCTTATGACCATCAGGTGTGGGTAGACAGCTTTGTTTCATATTTAAGGTCAAACAACCATTTGCGTAATGGCTAGAAACATTTACCTCTGGGGTTCCTGCCTGACTGTACCAACATTTAAATTGAGTCAAATCCACTTCATTTGCATCTTCCATTGCAGCCACAAAATCATCGATAGTAACTGCCTGGCCATCATGTCGCTCAAAATACAAATCCATACCACGTCGATAACGTTCTTTGCCAAGTAAAGTATGTTGCATACGAATCACTTCAGCGCCTTTATTATAAACAGTTGCTGTATAGAAATTATTGATTTCCTGATAAGACTCTGGTCTTACAGGGTGTGCCATCGATCCAGAATCTTCAGGAAATTGTGTACTGCGCAAAACCTTAACATCTATAATCCGGTTCACATCTCGAGAATTCATATCACGAGAAAACTCTTGATCACGAAAAACAGTCAATCCTTCTTTAAGACTTAACTGAAACCAATCACGGCAAGTGACGCGATTTCCAGTCCAATTATGAAAATATTCATGAGCAACAACCCCTTCAACATCGGCAAAATCCTGATCCGTTGCTGTATCAGGACGTGCAAGAATGTATTTGGAATTAAATATATTAAGCCCTTTATTCTCCATTGCGCCCATATTGAAGTCACTGACAGCTACGATCATAAAAATATCTAAATCATATTCTCGACCATAAATCTCTTCATCCCAACGCATCGATTTTTTTAAAGACTCCATTGCATGAGCGCATTTATCTTCATTTCCTGGTTCAACATAAATATGTAAATTAATTGTTCGTCCAGAACAGGTAACAAACTGATCACTAACACAAGCTAAATTTCCTGCAACTAAGGCAAATAAATAAGATGGTTTTTTAAACGGATCTTTCCATAACACCCAGTGACGTCCATCAGAAGTTGCACCTGACTCTATTAGATTTCCATTTGATAATAAAATGGGGTATTGCTTCTTATCTGCTGAAATACGTGTTGTATAAGTAGCCAATACATCCGGTCGATCAAGAAAATAAGTAATTCGTCGAAACCCCTCTGCTTCACATTGAGTGCAAAATAAATGATTTGAGCGATAAAGTCCGGATAATTGTGTATTATTTTGGGGGTAAATACGTGTCACTATATTTAAA
>JACPOX010000285.1 GCA_016191305.1 Legionella longbeachae
ACGATGTTCACCAAGAGCCACGTTATACTCACGACTACCACGTTCATCAGTATGTCCAGCTACTAAGACACGAGCACCAGGGTGTGTCTTCAAGTACTCAGCCTGAGCATTGATAGATGGCAAATACTTTGGAGCCAAGTTACTGTCATCATATGAGAATAAATACAGTTGATTATGAGGTGCCTGAGTTGTATAGGACTCACCTGCCTCTTGACCAGCAAAATGCGTAAATTGTCCCAAACCTTGGGCAGAAGCTTCAGACTCAAAACCTGCTCCTCCAGCACTACCTGGCGCTTTGGAACAAGCGGCTACTAAAACCACACTCGCTACAAGCAGACCTAATTTACATAATGATCCGGCTCTCATCCTCAATCTCCTTCGTTCTTTATTATTAATATAATTACGAAATCCTTATGCAGGACTCATGGGGTCATATTGTACAATTCTTTTTATTTTTTGGCTACATTATCCTGAGATAACCTCTCCTCAAAATGCTTTAGTTTCTGCTTGTCCGTGCCATTATAATCCTATATCTCAGAATAAAGTCATATTGTAATCTCTAATGCTCTATATGAGACATAACAAAATTAGCCAAAACTTCTGTAAATTGTTGCGTTGCCTTATTTGCTGCGATGACACCACCATAAGGAGTATCAGTGGGGCATGGGATTTTCAAGTTTAAAATTCGAGAAGCCAGTACCTTATTATCGCTAACATGCGTTAGAACCATTTTGACTGAAAACTCCAAAACACTAGGTTTCTTTAGAAAGTTTTGCTCTAAAAAGAGTAATTGGGTATCCAATCGATAGTCAGCGCCTAAAGTATATGCGTTTGATGTTACCGCTTTAAAGAGATTGGTTTTTTGCAAACTTTGCAGTATTAACGGATAAAGCATATCTGCTGGTGGATTGATCCAAGCATTTTTCACAAACGCTTCAAGCTCAAAAGGCTTTTTAATATAAAGCATTTGTTCTGTTTGATAACCTGCAGCAGCCTCCGGGGCTGTAACTAATAAGGTAATCGGCCCGTGAGCTTTAGCTAATTGTTTCATACTATATGCACTCAATTGATATTGATTGCTCACCGAGAGTTTAACTGGAGAGCATGCTATAAGTCCTAAAAATACTATATTCAGTAGAAATACAGTCAATTTTCTCATTATTTATTCTCCAGGCCCAGGTTTGGGCGATTTTTTTCCACGAATAACCACAGCAGGATTTTGACGCATTTCACTACTGACTTTTTCTAGATTCGCTGAAATAGCATTCAACCTACGCAATAAAATTACAGCGGGGGGCAGTGCCTCCTGGGAGATCTTATCTAATGCATTTTTTCCTGTACTCATAGTTTTTGATACGCTAGTCCCTGCTTTACTCAAACTATTCGCCATCACATTAAACCTAGATATCCCTTCTTTCAGTTCAGCAATTATGCGTGGAAAATCCCGACTTGTTTTAGCAAGATCTTTTGAAAAATGATCAATATTATTTAATATATGAGATATATGTTTCGCATTTTCCTCATTAAATATGCGTTGCGCTTCAACAGTCACTGTGCCTATATCTTCAGAGACTCTTTTTAAAATGCTATCCAATTGATTAAAAACAGAAGGTTTTGAAGGAATAACAGGATATGGTTCGCCCGGCATTCTTTGTAAGGGCGTCAAGTTGGAAGTACTTGCACTCAAACCTATATAAGTCACTCCAGTAATTCCCTGAGAATTTAACGTTGCTGCTGTGCTTGTGGTAATAGGAGTACCCTCTTCAATATTCAACAGAATTTCAACTTGCCTGGGATCATTTTGATTCAGTTTGATTTCTTTCACGGAACCAACTTGTACGCCATTGTATTTTACAGGAGCATCCTGATTCAGACCGGAAGCAGCTTCATGCATATAAACGGTATATATATTATATTTTTTTTGATTAAAACCAACCGACAACCACAACATAGCAGTCACAAGCCCCATCAATAATATAAGTACTGCTACACCAACGATGGTGTAATTGGTTTTTGATTCCAAGTATTTATTCTCCTATTACCTAAAAAGCAACAAACATTGTAAATGCTTTCTGGATTATACTTTACTAAAATAATCTACAACAATTTTATTCTTATTCTTCATTAATTCTTTAATAGGCTCAACACTTAAGATTTTTCCATCTCCAATAAAAGCTACGCGGTCTGTAGTTCTTTTTAAAGATTCTATATCATGACTCACCATGACTATAGTAAGTTTTAAAGAATCCCTTAAAAATACTATCAGATCATCGAAAAGTCTTGCGCTAAGCGGATCCAAACCTGTAGTCGGCTCATCCAAAAATAATAATTCTGGATCCATAGCTATTGCTCGCGCTGCGGCAGCTCTTCTTTGCATTCCACCACTCAATTCAGAAGGTAACTTACCTGCAGCCTCTTTAGGTAAGCCTACTAAGGCAATTTTTAACAAAGCCAATTCATACATAAATTCAGGTTCAAGATTTGTAAATTCTTTCATAGGAAACATCACATTTTCCAATACAGTCATTGATGAAAATAACGCGCTTTGTTGAAAAAGCATTCCCCAGCGTCGGCGAAGTAATACCGATTGTTGCGTATCCAAGTGACTAATATCTTGACCAAATATTTTAATGCAGCCTGCTGTTGGCTTCAATAACATTAACAAACTACGTAATATTGTTGTTTTACCGCTCCCTGAACCGCCTATGATGGCAATGATTTCGCCTTTTTTTACAGTCAAATTCACATCTGAATGCACCCATTGGCCACCAAGATAATTTTTTAGACCTTTAATTTCGATTATGGGATCGTTCATCTATAAATGCATCCGGCTATAAATAACTGAATAGATCGCATCAACAATAATAATCAGAAATAGTGCCTGCACTACACTTTTGGTAGTCTGACTTCCAATATTTTTTTCCGTGCCCGCTTCAACCTTAAATCCCTGAAAACAACCCACTAGAGCGATTAACAATGCAAATGCAGGCGCTTTATAAAGTCCTAAATTCAACTGTGAAATACCTACAGAAGATTTCAAACGTTGCAGAAAATCAATAAAATTAATATCCAGCATATTGTTGGACATAAACATCGCACCTAAAATACTAAAAACATCAGACCAAAAAATCAACAAGGGAAAGACAATCAATAATGCCAGAACTTTGGGAAGTACTAATAACTCGGTAGGAGAAAGTCCCATGGTTAATAATGCATCAACCTCTGCATTCATCTTCATTGCACCAATCTGCGCAGTAAAAGCAGAACTTGTCCTTCCTGCTACAATTATTGCAGTAATAAGGGGTGAAAATTCACGAAAAATAGCCATCCCCGATAAATAGGCAATAAAAGTGTTGGCTCCATATGTTTTTAACTGAAGACCCATTTGATATGCCAAAACCACTCCAATCAAAAAAGAAAGCAGCGCGATAATCGGTAATGCAGTTATGCCAGTTGAGTGAATATTCGAAATAATACTGGGTAATTGAAATCGTCGCCAATTCCCAAATGCTTCAAATATTTTGATAGATAGATCCCCAACTAGCACAAGAAGGCCATCAATCTGATAAAATTTTTTTTCTGACTCTTTCCCTAATTGGTAAAGTAAATTTTGTTGATGGGCTTCAGGAATGTGATAACTTATAACATCTTTTTTAGATTTAATTAAATCTAAAAGTTGCTGCTGGTTTTCGGTAAAATCGGTTAATTCGACTTGATTCTCTTGTTGAATTAATTTATCAATACATTTCATTAAAGCTAAGGCACCGGCACTATCAAAAGAACTGATACCTTCACCACTAATGATAACTTTTTGAGTTTTAGGTACTTCAGCAATACTAAAACTTTTCAACAAACTCCCAATTTTCTGAACAGACCATGAACCGGTACACTGGAATTTAGTTTGCTCTTTATCAAAAGTCATTTGTGCGTTTTTTTGAATCATAGTCTAGTATTTTGAAAAATAATACCCCAGAATAATACGAATATCACGGAAGAGCAAAGCTATTGATACATGGTACCACAATAACAGGGAATCATATATGACAAACAATAAAGATATAGTCGTCGCATTAATATCAGAAGCTTGATACTAACGCCATTCGCGCCAGTAGAACTGAACTAGCGCAAATTGATGGTAACAGCACATATAAAGCCACTCTCTGCTTGTCTCCGTGTCAAACAGATTAGAATGCGGTTAAATGAACCCGCTTTATTTTTGATTTGACAAACCCTACAATTTAGGTGGTTTGCTTTCCTGTTTTATGATAAAATTACCCTCATTTTTCTCATTATAATAAAATGCAGGTATGCAAGACAACTACAGCCAATTTGAACAACGCAAACATGGCCTTATTAAACTTGCGTTATTGACGGCTATTCAAAGGAGAAAGCATGCCACTTACTTCTAATACCGATGAACTTTTTCGGGGCTTCTCAAAGCTATCTCGTGAAGAACGTTTTAAACGCTTGTTAGCCCTTGGCGCAATGACGCCAGATGACATCGCTTTTCTTAAAAGTGGCGGTGTAAAAGACTTAAATCTGGCAGATAAACTAATTGAAAACGTAATTGGTTATTTCCAGCTTCCTTTAGGTGTCGCAACCAATTTCAACATTAATAACCAAGATTATGTTATTCCCATGGCGGTTGAGGAAACATCAATTATTGCCGCACTATCCAAATCCGCCAAATGGATAAGACAATGTGGTGAAATAAAAACCTGGGTTCAAGGTGAATGCATTTTAGGCCAAATACAAATAGCAAAAGTCAAAAATTTTCAACAATTTTCCCAGATTTTTCATGAAAATCGTACCTATCTAATTAATAAAGCCAACAAAGATGTTGCTGAAAATATGGTAAAACGAGGTGGTGGTGTAATTGATTTACAATTACGACAGCTCAAAAGAGAAGACAACCACGATATGGCTGTAATTCACTTGACCATGAATAGCTGTGATTCCATGGGCGCCAATATTATTAATCAAGTACTTGAATACTTAAAAACACCTATAGAGCAGTTAACAGGTGAAGAAGTTACCATGTGTATTTTATCAAACTTAAACGATCAAAAGTTAACAACAGCGCAAGTAACTATACACACAATTGATCCCATACTTGGGCAAAAACTTCAAGAAGCTTCCCTTTTTGCTGAAATGGATCCCTATAGAGCAGCGACCCATAATAAAGGTGTAATGAATGGGATCGATCCCGTATTAATTGCAACTGGAAATGACTGGCGTGCCGTTGAAGCTGGTGTACATGCCTATGCTGCTCGAAAAGGACAATATCAAGCAATCACTCGTTGGCGCTATCTTGATGGAGTACTCACAGGCCAACTTACTGCACCAATTATTGTAGGAACTATAGGCGGAGTTACTTCGCTTCATCCTACTGCTAAAATGTGTTTAAAGATGATGAATGTTTCCTCTGCAAATCAATTGTCTCAAGTTATTGCCGCTGTAGGACTTGTACAAAATTTAGGCGCAATTAAGGCCCTATGCACGGAAGGAATTATCCAAGGCCATATGAAACTACACATTGATAATTTGCTCTTGGCTGCAGGGGCTGATGAAAATGAAATGCCTGTACTTAAAGAACATTTACAAAAATGGTTGGATTTACATAAAAGAATCAGCTTAAACAATGCTCATGATTTACTAGCTAAAATCAGACAAACACCAATTGCTGTATGAAATGGTTTATCCCCGCTAAAACTTTTTTATTAGGTGAATATGCTGCTTTAACTGGAGCTTCTGCAATTATTCTAACTACAGCCCCTTGCTTTGAATTAACATTGACCTCTCAGGCCGAATTATCTGGAATACACCCCGAATCTCCAGCAGGACTCTGGTGGCAACATCAACAACATTTGATGACAGGTCTTGTATGGAAGGATCCTTATGCTGGTCGAGGAGGTCTAGGCGCATCCAGCGCACAATTTTTAGCAAGTTATTTAGCAAGTTGTGCTATTAAAAGGACAGAAGCACATTTAGACGATATGCTTAGAGCTTATTATGAGGTTTCCTGGACAGGAAAAGGCTTAAGACCAAGCGGCTACGATGTAATTGCCCAATCACAAAAAGGTTGCGTCTACATCAATAAACAAAAAAATATCATTGATTCCTATGCCTGGCCTTTTCGAGATTTATCTTTTTTTCTTATCCATACAGGAATAAAACTTGCCACCCATGATCATTTACAAGAAGCTACCCTACCCGATCACATTGATTATTTATCTTCTTTAGTTGATAAAGCCAAACTGGCATACGAACAAATCGACTCTAAAACAATAATAGCAACCATTAACGACTATCATAAAAAATTATCTGAATTAAATTTGGTTGCAAAACACAGTATAAAAATTATTAATCAATTCAAAAAAAATCCAGAGATTCTTGCAATTAAAGGTTGTGGTGCTTTAGGAGCTGATGTCATCTTACTTCTTACCTCAGCTGATAAGGCCTCAAATCTTGGTGAAAATTTAATAAGAGAAAATTGGACTATACTAGCTACCGAAAAAAATCTTTATTTTCAGGATCAATTATTATAAAAAACGGCCATTTTATAGGGTCAATTTGATTCAAAACGATATTCTTTACCAAAAACATATAAAAATATAAGAAACATCAATAAAAAGACTTGAAATTCTATGCTAATCCGGTATTATTCCAGCCTCTTTAGGGCCGTTAGCTCAGTTGGTAGAGCAGGAGGCT
>JACPOX010000253.1 GCA_016191305.1 Legionella longbeachae
GCGGGGGTCCTACTTGTGGCTGGACTATGTATGCACCTTTATCTACCAAGTATGCACCACCTAGTACTGATTTTATGATTTTTTCCATACATATGATGGGTCTCTCATCTATTATGGGTTCAATAAATATTATTGCAACGATATTAAATTTACGTGCCCCTGGCATGACTCTAATGAAAATGCCAATGTTCGTTTGGACGTGGTTAATTACTGCCTTTTTGTTGATTGCTATTATGCCAGTATTAGCTGGTGCTGTTACCATGATGTTAGCAGATCGTCATTTTGGTACTAGCTTTTTTAGTGCAGCCGGCGGTGGTGACCCTATACTATTTCAACATATATTTTGGTTTTTTGGTCATCCAGAAGTCTATGTATTAGTGCTGCCAGCTTTTGGTGTTATTTCAGAAGTTATTCCAACTTTTAGTCGTAAGCCTTTGTTTGGTTATTATTTTATGGTTTACGCCACAGTCAGTATTGCCGTATTGTCATTTATTGTCTGGGCACATCATATGTTTACAACGGGGATCCCGCTAGGCGCAGAATTATTCTTTATGTATACCACCATGTTAATTGCAGTGCCAACAGGTATTAAAGTATTTAACTCGGTGAGTACTATGTTTCGAGGCTCCATGAGCTTTGAAACTCCTATGTTATTTGCACTGGCATTTGTGTTTTTATTTACTATAGGTGGTTTTACTGGTTTGATGTTGGCTTTGGTCCCAGCCGACTTTCAGTATCAAGACAGTTACTTTGTTGTAGCCCATTTCCATTATGTTCTTGTCCCTGGGGTTATTTTTGCGTTATTTTCTGCAACATACTATTGGCTGCCTAAATGGACAGGACATATGTATAATGAATGTCTGGGCAAATGGCATTTTTGGTTATCAGCCATTTCAGTCAATGTTGCTTTCTTCCCTATGCACTTCTTAGGTTTAGCAGGTATGCCAAGAAGGATTCCTGATTACGCATTACAATTTACCAATTTTAATATGATCTCTTCAGTTGGAGCATTTATTTTTGGTTTTACACAGTTGCTCTTTTTATATAATGTAATTGCTACCATAAGAAAGAAAGGAACTAAGAAAGATATTGCCCACGCGAGATCTTGGGAGGGCGCATATGGTCTGGAATGGACTTTACCTTCTCCTCCTCCTTATCATACTTTTACAACTCCCCCTAAGTTAGACTTATGAGAGTAAAGTTGTATGAATAAAGAAAAAGGGCATCATAAATTACTTATAACATTAACCGTAATTGTAGTGGGGATGTTTGCTTTTGGTTTTGCTTTAATTCCTATTTATAATAGCTTATGCAAGAATTTAGGTATTAATGGTAAAACCAATCCAGAAGCAATAGCTTATGATGCGAGCAAAACTAAAATTGCTAAAAATAGAGAAGTGACGGTTGAATTTGTTGCCACGAATAATAGTGGTGTACCTTGGGAATTTTATCCTAAAATTAAAAAAATTAAGGTACATCCTGGAGAAATAGCAAAACTCTCTTTTTATGCAGAAAATAAGACAGATCATCAAATGACAGTTCAGGCGATACCTAGTGTGACGCCAGGCATTGCTGCTAAATACCTGAAAA
>JACPOX010000254.1 GCA_016191305.1 Legionella longbeachae
AAAGCTAAAAAAAGTGCACTCATCGCTGTTATGCGTAAATTATTAATTATTATGAATTCACTTGTTAGAAAAAAACAACTTTGGACTAATTTAGAGCGAACCGTCTTGGATTAAAAACAGCTCCAAGACAGTTGCTATTACCAAAATCCTAACTAGGTAGTGCAGACTGCTTTTACGGTATGTTCACCGAAGTTGGTAATTTCAACTTTTGCACCGGAATCGGCACTGAGTTTTAGTTTATCTCCTGGATGAACTTCTAACTGTATAGAGCCACCTACTGATAGCTCGATCTCATTAACTTTTCCTTTTCTAGCTAGAGCTACTATAAACAATGCATCACTTTTATCTTCTGTAGTGATTGTACAATTGGCTACTACTGGTCCCCACCAAAAATTAGTAAATACTTGCGGGTCATTTGTTGGTAGATCATATTCCATACTTACTCCTTTTAGGAGTTTATGAGTAACCATAGAATAAGCTTCAGAGCTTAAAGTTGCTGTAATAAACAGCAAGCCAAGGCCAAATTTTCGAAACATTTATAACTCCACAATGAAAATTAAGAAGTTAAGATACCTTTATTTTTTGGCTATGGCAAATATAAATATCATAATATTAAATTGCCAAATTTTGGTTTAAATTTCTTCTAAAGCCTTGGCGATAGACTCTGTCATAACTTTCGCGTCACCAAAAAGCATGTATGTATTGTCATGGTAAAATAAATTATTTTCTACACCCGCATAGCCCGGAGCCATACTGCGTTTAACAAACAAAACGTTTTTTGCTTTTTCTACTTCTAATACGGGCATTCCATAAATCGGGGAGCTTGGGTCTGTTTTGGCTGCTGGGTTAGTTATATCATTTGCCCCAATCACATAAGCAACGTCGCAGCTCGCGAAATCACGGTTAATTTCACTTTGTTCAAAAACTCGGTCATAGGGAATATTAGCTTCCGCAAGTAACACATTCATATGTCCAGGCATACGACCTGCAACAGGGTGGATAGCGAAGCGAACTTTAATATTACGTGTTTCCAATGCATCAACTAATTCTTTGACAGCGTGTTGTGCATGAGCTACAGCCATTCCATATCCAGGAACAATGATTACGTTCCTAGCATTACTTAAAAGGAATGCTGCATCTTCGCCATTGCCTTGTCGCACAGCACGTGATTCATTTGTTGTGTGATATTGCAGATCAGTGCCTGATGCTTGGATACCACCGAAAATCACATTAAAAATGGACCGATTCATGCCAACACACATAATGTAACTTAGAATGGCTCCACTAGCACCTACCAGAGCACCAGTAATAACCAATAAATGATTACTCAGAGTAAAACCAATCCCTGCTGCTGCCCATCCAGAGTAGGAATTCAGCATGGAAATAACCACGGGCATATCAGCTCCGCCAATTGGGATAATGAGAAATATACCAATTAAAAATGCTAATCCTGCCATTACACTAAAGAGTGTGAGAGTTTGGTTAATAAAAAACAAGATGAATAAAACAAGAATTGCTATTGCAGTGGCCAGGTTGATCAGATTATGGCCTGTAAGCTTTATAGGTACTCCAGACATTATTCCTTGCAATTTTAAAAAGGCAATAACTGAACCCGAGAAGGTAATGGCACCAATAATTAATCCCAGACTCATTTCGACAAGGCTTGCTTTAGCAATTGCTCCAGGCACGCCTATATGAAAGGAAGCGGGGGACAAAAAAGCACAAAAAGCAACCAGTACTGCCGCCATTCCTACTAAAGAGTGGAATGCAGCAACCAATTGTGGAATAGCAGTCATATTGATTTTGCAGGCAATATAAGTACCAATAATACCTCCTGCAATCATTAAGCTAATAAGTAAAGGTTGATGATATGTGGATGGCATCATTAATGTAGAACCTACTGCAAGAATCATCCCGAGAATCCCCAAAAGATTACCCCTTCTTGCAGATGCAGGGCTAGCAAGCCCTTTTAATGCCAAGATAAAACAAACAGCAGATAATAAATAAAACACGGGGACCAAAGTTGTCATGAATATCATCCTTTTTTATTTTTTATACATTCGTAACATGCGGTGGGTGACTACAAATCCACCAAAAATGTTAATCGAAGTAATAAATATTGCTAAAGCACCTATCCAGGTAATTGTTCCAGTGAATTGGCTTCCAGCAGCAATGAGAGCACCTAAAACAATAATGCTAGATATCGCATTTGTTACGGACATTAATGGAGTATGTAGCGCGGGTGTGACTTTCCATACAACATAATATCCTACAAAGCAGGCTAATACGAAAATATTGAGGATGGTAATGTAAGGATTACCAAGAGTATTAATCTCATGCATTTTGCGTCTCCTTTTTTGCCTGGAAAGGTAGATATTGATTTTGGTGACAAAGTATTGCTTGTTGAATGATTTCATCGCTGGGATTTAATGTGATTTCATGGGCATTTGGTGCTAAGAGGTTGATTAAATGAACTAGATTATTGGCATAGAGATCACTCGCAGTCGCTGGCACAAGTCATGCCAGATTACTTAAACCGATAATGGTAATTTCCCCATGTTTTATTGTCTTATCATGAACACTCACTTCACAGTTTCCGCCACGTGAGGTCGCAAGATCTACTACAACCGATCCAGGTTTCATTTGTTCAATGGTTTTTTTATACAATAATACAGGCGCTTTTCGCCCTGGAATCAAAGCTGTAGAAATAACGATGTCTGCAAGCTTCGCGTATTGATCGATAAGTTCTGCTTGCAAATTTTTATATTCTTCGCTGACTTCAGATGCATATCCATCTTTAGTTTCACTATCTTGGGTTTGACTAACTTCAATGAATTCAGCGCCCAAACTTTCAACCTGTTCTTTCGCTGCGCGACGTACGTCGAAAGCATAAACCACTGCACCTAAACGTTTGGCAGTTGCTATTGCTTGTAAACCAGCAACCCCAGCGCCAAGAATAAGAACTTTAGCTGGTTGAATCATTCCTGCCGCGGTCATCATCATTGGGAGTGCTCGATTAAATTGAGTGCTTGCTTCCAAAACAGCTCTATAGCCTGCCAAATTCGCTTGTGACGATAAACTATCCATGCTTTGTGCGCGACTGATACGTGGAATAAGGTTCATTGAACACAAGGTAATTGTTTTTTCTTTACACCATGAAATTAATTTGCTTTCTGGATTATTATCTATATGCCCTATGAGCAGAGCATTTGGTGCTAAGCCTTCCAGGTCTTTGGGGATAGGTTCATTGATACAAAGAAAAATATTTGCTTTTTTCAGGATAAATTTTTTGTCATTGCTTATCTGTACACCCACTTGCTCATAATCGTGATCCTGAAAACCCGATGCCATCCCTGAATTTTTCTCAATAATGACTTCAAATCCTGATTTTATATAGTGCTTTGCTGAGTTAGGGGTAATAGCTACCCGAGTATCATGATCAGCCGCTAGAAAGGTTGCAATTATCATGGGTAAATCCTTTTTACCTAAATAATCTTTATCCTATTGTAATTTAGATTGATTTGCCAGCCTATAGACATTATTTTGATTATGGGGTTTTGTTTTGTTCTTCTGGCAAACTATCTGCTTCTAAAGCCAGGGCAATTTGATTGGCACAAGATTCCAAAAGCTGAATTTTTTCAGGTGTAGCCCAATCGTTGTTTTTGACGGGTTGAACTCTTAATACACCAATTGTACCGCGTGTACCAAGCAATGGAATATAAAGTGCATTGGAAAATGAGAGGGTATCAGTACCTAACCCAGCTTTCTGTCCTAACTCAAATACCCATTGGGCGATGCTTTGTTCTTTTTCATCCAGTTCTTGACGTGATTTTGATTTTGCGCGAACGATGAGTACACCTTTTTTGGGTAATAAGGCTAATATTTCGCAATGAAAAATTTCAGAAATATAATTTATCCCTGTTCTTAATAATCGGATAATTCCCCGCGTTCTAGATAGCCTTCGACTCAAAGTGTATAAAGCGGAAGTTTGATATTCTGCAATCCGAACAATTTCTATTTGCCGGCGGGTAACCAACGTCATTTGACAAATAATCAGTGCCATAATGAACAGAACAACTAAGGTGAAAATATAATCGGGGTTTTCTATCAGAAAACTGTAATATGGAGGAATAAAGAAATAATCATAAGCAATAATACTGAGGAAAATTCCTGAAATTGTTGGGCCTGTACGTCCCAATAAGGCAATAGATGTCATACCGATTAAATAAATCAAAATTAAATTACTTTCATTCACTAAGGGATAAAGCAAACAATTAATGAAGCTGGTGATAGCTACAATACTGGTTGATAAAAAATAATAGAGCCATGGGGTCATTGGTTTGGCAAGAATTTTTTTTCCTGACTTCTTATTCGTTTCTCCGGTCATGGTATAAACATCAATTTCGCCGCTGTAGCGTAGAATTTCATCGGCTAAGCTTCGAGAGAAAAAATTTCTCCAGCGCGTTCGAATTTGTTTCCAGAGCATGATAAGGGTAACGTTTTGCTCATGAGAATAATTGATAATTTCTTTGACTAGATCATAACCTATTAAAATATGAGTTTCTGCTCCCAGCTGTTCTGCAAAAAATAAATTTTTTATAGCTTGATTTCGTTGTGCTTGAGATACTTGGGTTCGCGGTGAATCAACGTAAATTGCAATCCAATCTACTTGTAAACTGCTTGCCATTCTTTTGGCAGCACGAATAAGCTTATGTGATTCTGGACCAGGTCCAACACAAACCAATATTTTTTCCATGATGGGCCAGATATGTTTAATGCCTTGACCTTTCCTATATAAAAGCACTTGTGTATTCACTTGTTTTGCTAAAGTACGCAAAGCCAGTTCGCGTAATGCCATCAGATTTCCTTTCCGAAAATAAAACTCAGAAGCCATCTGGGCTTGTTTTGGAAGATACACTTTGCCTTCGGCCAGACGTTTCAATAAATGTTCTGGAGCGAGATCAACCAATTCTATGGTATTAGCTATTTCTATCATGATGTCAGGTACAGTTTCGTTAATCGGAGCATGAATAATTTGTGAGACATCATCATTAAGACTTTCTATATGTTGAACATTTAATGTCGTATACACATCAATTCCACGATCTAATAGCTCTTTAATGTCTTGCCATCGTTTTTTATGGCGTACACCACTCACATTGGTATGTGCCATTTCATCCATGAGAATCAACCCAGGATTTCTTTTTAAAGCAGCATCTAAATCAAATTCCTGTAGTTTTTTGCCGTGGTAATCAAGAATTATTTTTGGCAAAAGCACAAAATTTTTCAGTTTTTCTTCAATGTCACTGCGTCCGTGAGATTCAACAATTCCGATTATAATATCTAAACCTTTCATTTGCTCTTCAAGAGCTTCATGGAGCATGGAATGAGTTTTGCCTACCCCAGGAGCTGCACCTAGAAAAATTTTGAGTTTGCCTCTTCGCTCTTTTTGTTCTTCTTCCAGTACGCGTTGTAATAAGGCATTGGGATCTGGACGTTGGTCATTCATGAGTATTCCTTAATTGATCCAGAGCTAAATTAAGTTCTAAAACATTAATACGAGGTTCTCCCAGAAGATAAAAGGTTCGTTTCTTTATTAATTGATTCACTAGTGTCTGAAGTGCTTGTTCTGAAACATTGCGTGCTTTGGCGATACTGGGTATCTGATAGAGGGCAGCTAAAGGACTGATTTCAGGGTCCAGTCCGCTGGCAGAAGCTGTGACTAAATCAACAGGAATTAGCTGTTTTGATGTTTCATTCTGTTGTTCTAAATTGTATTGTTGAAGGGCATCTATTCGCTTTTTAACTATCGCTAAGAAATCAGGATTAGAAGGGCCCATATTGGATCCTGAAGAATAAGCGCCATTATTTGGGAAGGGGATGGTGGCTGAAGGACGTCCCCAGAAATAATCTGGTGCATCAACATATTGTCCGATTAATATTGAGCCAATGTTTTTCCCTTTATACTGCAGTAAACTCCCATTCGCTTGATGCGGGAAAAAAAACTGAGCAAATAGAGTCACTATAGTTGGATAAATGAGACCTGTTAACAATGAAAAAAAAGTTATAAATAAGAAAGCTGTTTTTATTTGCTTTAGAGATTCTGTAAACATTCTTTATCCTGTTAAACCCAAAACTGTTAAAAGAAGATCAATGATCTTGATACCGATAAATGGGACGATTAAACCGCCTAATCCATAAATGACTACATTATTACGTAAGAGTTGTGTGGCAGGAAGGCGTCTATACTGTACTCCATGTAAGGCTAATGGAATAAGGAAAATAATAATCAATGCGTTAAAAATAACGGCAGAAAGTATTGCACTTTGTGGTGTACTAAGTCTCATGATATTAAGCACATTAAGTACTGGATAAGTAGAAGCAAAAGCTGCAGGTAATATAGCAAAATATTTTGCTATATCATTGGCTATACTAAAGGTAGTAAGTGAACCTCGAGTCATTAGTAATTGCTTACCAATCTCAACTACCTCAATTAATTTGGTAGGATTTGAATCCAG
>JACPOX010000002.1:0-1312 GCA_016191305.1 Legionella longbeachae
GGAAAAAAATAACTCCAAAAAATACCCATAATGACAGCTAACAAAGCCCCATTGGCAAACGAAGGAGTAAGTAAACCACCTGCGGCACCAGCTTGTATACTGGTAAAAACAATCAAAACTCTCAGCAAGAGTAAAATGACCGCTGTCCCTAATCCTAATATGCTCCCATCAAATCCGAGTTGTGCTGCAGATTTGCCATTTCCTAAAATTGCTGGAAAATAAATAGATAATAAACCAATGATGAAAAAATTTAAGAGACAAAATACAATAATCTTCCAATTACGAGGTGCTGCGACCTGGGCTCTATTGCTAACTTGTTTAAACCAATAGGCAGTATAACCAAAAATAGGGCCTGCTATAATAGACCAAATTACTACAGAATAATCCAAGGTCAGTTCAGGAATATGGTACAGCGATTTATTTCCAAGACCAATCCAAGATATTACTACTGCAATAGCAGAGGTAGTGATTGCGGGGATCACTGCAAATGCCTTAAAACTGCCTAGCAACGCCTCTAGGGTGAACAATGCACCACCAAAAGGAACGTTATATACAGCAGCCAGCCCTGCGCCAGCAGCACATGCAACCAGTATTTGACTCTCCTTGGGATGAAGATTCATTTTATTGGTGAGCCAACAGGCAAAAATCGCAGCTAATTCTCGGGGAGCCACTTCTCGTCCTAAGGGAGAGCCTAAGGCAACAGTAATAATTTGAAGTAACACGTGTACAAAAGTAGTCCCTATAGGCATATAAGGCCTTGGCGATCTAATGGCCTTGGAAATACTTACCAAAGGTTTGCCATAGCGAAACACTGCCCACCAGCCAAAGCCTGCGATAAAACCACACAATAGAAGTGCGGTTATCCTATTGAGTGCAGGTGAAGCGTTAACTACAAATAAAAAATTTTGAAATCCAGTAATTGGACCAATACTGTGTTCAAAGGCTAAATGTTGAATAAAATGCAGTAATAAGGCTAAAGACATCCCACCAAAACCAGAAAAAATCCCTATAAGAATAGTGGCATAAAAAAGAGAAGGCCAACGGGATGCTTTATTCTTGGTCATGAACAACTCCTTTCATTTCATGAGTAAAGAAAGTGTACGGAATAACTTCATAACAGATTCTGATTGTTTAAATTTACAGCAATTTGCAGTTGATGGGCAACAATACGAGTCAAATAATCAAATTCAATATTAACCTTTTGTTCTGGCTTTAAAAAACAGAGTGTTGTATTAAGTAAAGTGTGGGGGACAAGCATCAATTTAATACTTCGATGGACAAGCGAATTAATTGTTAAACTAACCCCTTCAAC
>JACPOX010000002.1:1336-4844 GCA_016191305.1 Legionella longbeachae
GTCTTCGGCAGGTAACAAAGTTAAGCAAACGCCATTAACAGCAATACTTTCACCTATCTGCAACTCTGCAAAGACAGCTGAAATAACCAATCGGTTTCCACCATCATGATGCTCATTACTTATAACAGTACCTTTTTTTTCAATTATTCCCGTAAACATAGATTTCTCTTATTCTTGACTTAAATGCGTTCTTCGTTCCTGCATTGTTTCCGCACTATTGATAACAGTTTGCCGGCAAATTTCTTGCATCACCGGGATTTCTTTAAGAGATGTCCCTTCATGAATAACGTAAGCGATCAAAAAACTATCCCGCCATACTTTTTCGTTCTTTCTTTCTTTCGCTTTGAGCCATAAGGCGATCCATAAAAAATGAAATTCCCATTTATCTCGATGCAACTCCATTTCTTCGGTAAATACGGCATCCATAGCCTCTTCTAAACGACATACTCTAATCCCATTAACAAAACTGCTGTTATGATTCACTATTTTATCAATTAACGAGTTTTCCAAATACCAAGATTCTGTAAAGGATTTACTCTTGAGCCAAGATTTTGAACGTTGCAAAGATTTTGAAATAATCTCTTGGGTAAAGGGCGTAATTTGGATGCTTAGTTGCTCAAAAAGATAATCCAAATCCAATTTGTTAGGTCGTATTCTAATACCTAGTAATTCTTGAATTTCCAAAAAATGAACTTGAGGTACATCCCCTTGTTCTACTGATTGTGCCAAAAAATGTTCTACCAGTTGAGTAAAATAAGATAAATCAACTTCTCGTAATGTCACATTTTCATCAAAAGCCTGATTGTAATAATTCTTCACACCAACCGATGAAATTGCCGGTGTTATCCATGCATCCTTAAGACCCAAACCATACTTTAATAACAAGCCACAAAGTTTGTTTTGTCTATTTTTACGTACATGAAGAAAAAGGCCTTGAGAACCTGTACCATCTACTTCAGTTGCTTTAATAGTTACCTTAGCTATCTCATGTTCAGGTGCGAATACAATCCCTTTTTTTCGTTGTATTTTTATCCAGGAATTAAAAAGTTCATGATAACTCTCCGGATACCAACTTTTGATGGTTTGTAATCGAGAAAGCGACGTAGGCGTTAAAGTAATTAGTTCAATAATTTGACTAAAAGTTGTAATAGCAACTTCTCGTACTTCCTGCTTTGGATGCAACAATGTAAGCAGAGCAATATCTGCACCTTCTTTTATATTGTATAAATCAATTATAAGATCCGCAAAAAAATCAGCTGGCATGGCATAACTTTGCGCGAAAAAATTTTCTGCTATATCAAAAACGGAAAGATCAGATAATTCATGAATTAAATCCCGAATTGCTTCCAAATGAGATAAAGGTTCTTCTTCCGAAATATCCTCATCCTCATAGTTAGCAAGGTCATAATAGGCATTTTGTAATTCATCAGTCAGCTCAACATGAGCTTCATAAAAAGAATTTAAAACGGGAAGCCAAAAACTGAGTGTATGCTTGTAGGAATTAATCACCCCAGCCAAGTAGTCCATTAATTGAATTAAAGTTTTTGCACTTATTTTATTATTGGATTCTGCAGCACCTTGTAATTGAGCAACACAAATATCCAAAGAAAAGACACAAGCTGAATAAACCGAGAGTCCTTCATCTAAATTTTCGTCCAAATTATTAATGATATCTATGAGTTTAAAAGAAAGTTCAGGTTGTTGAAAAAATAGAGTATAAAGTTGAGGATCCGGATCAGCATTTTGCTCAAATAGTGTAGCCATTTCGGTAAGTAAGTGTTGCAGCTCTGACGAATTACTGGTCATATTTTTTTGGCACCTGTCTTGGTTTTCCATCTTCATCTAGAGCAACAAACACAAAAACTCCATCAGTCACTTGATAGTGTTCATTTGTAGTTGCGGGGTGAGCCCATACTTCAACATTTATAGTCATAGATGTGTTACCTTGTTTCATCAAAACAACATGGCAACTGACCAAATCACCTACATGGACGGGCTTTAAAAAAGTCATCGAATGAATGGCAACCGTTGCCACACGCCCCAAAGCCAATCTTTTTGCCAATATTCCTGCAGCCAAATCCATTTGCGACACTATCCATCCACCAAATATGTCGCCATTGGCATTAGTGTGTGCCGGCATTGCCAACGTCTGGATAGTAAGCTCACCCTTTGGGGTAATGGTCATTATTTTTCACCATATTTTAGACGTAGTTAATTACGTTTTAATTTGGCTAATGCATCTGCCATGGCCGTATTAAATACTGTTTTTTTAACGGGTTCAATTTTTTTACTCATCTCAGGTTTTCTCTTATGTTCTGTTTTTTTAACTTGAGATGGCTTTTTCGTTTCTACAGTCTTAGCAATTTTTTTAATAGGCTGGTTCGTTGCTTCTTCCTGTAATTTCATGCTCAAACCAATACGCTTTCTTTCTTTATCTATTTCAACGACTTTAACCGTGACAATATCACCCGCTTTTACAACAGTCCGTGGATCTGAAATAAATTTATGAGTCATTGCTGAAATATGAACCAATCCATCCTGATGTACACCTATATCTACAAAAGCACCGAAATTAGTTACATTACTTACAACTCCTTCGAGGATCATTCCTTCATGTAAGTCTTTGATATCTTCCACGCCTTCCTTAAACTGCGCTGTTTTAAATTCAGGTCTAGGATCCCTGCCTGGCTTTTCCAATTCATGCAATACGTCTCTAATAGTAGGTAAACCAAATTGATCATCAGTGAATTGTTCGGCGTTAATACTTTGCAATACTTCTCTATTGCCAATCAGTTTTTGGATATCTATCTGCTTATGTGCAATGATTTTTTCTACTAATGGATAGGCTTCAGGATGAACACAAGAAGCATCTAAAGGATTATTACCTTGCATAATACGTAAAAAACCCGCTGCTTGTTGAAATGCTTTTTCACCCATACGATTTACATTTTTTAATTCCATCCGATTTTTGAATGCGCCATGTTCATCGCGGTAGATTACTATGTTGTTAGCCACAGCTTCATTAAGTCCAGAAATATGCGACAACAATGCTGCTGAAGCAGTATTTACATCCACACCGACAGCATTCACACAATCCTCCACAACTCCATCAAGACATCGAGCCAAACGAGTTTGATTTACATCATGTTGGTATTGGCCTACACCAATGGATTTAGCTTCTATTTTTACCAATTCAGCAAGAGGATCTTGTAAACGTCTGGCAATAGAAACGGCCCCTCTTAAAGTCACATCTAAATCTGGAAACTCTTTAGATGCTATTTCGGAAGCAGAATATACTGATGCTCCTGCTTCACTCACAATGACTTTAGTAAGTTTTAAATCAGGATACATTTTTATTAAATCAGCAACTAAACGTTCTGTCTCACGCGAACCAGTTCCATTGCCAATACTCATTAAGTTAACCTGATATTTTGCAGCTAGTTTGGCTAAATCCGTAATTCCCTGATGCCATTCATTCTGTGGCGCAAATGGAAAAATAACGGTGTAA
>JACPOX010000255.1 GCA_016191305.1 Legionella longbeachae
ATGTCCATTGAAAATAAAGAGACTTTGAATGAGACTGAAAAAAATTCTCATATACCTGTATTACCATTAAGAGACGTAGTGGTTTACCCTCATATGGTTATTCCTCTTTTTGTTGGTCGAGGAAAATCAATTAAAGCCTTAGAAGCGGCAATGGTTGATAGCAAACAAATCTTTTTAGTTGCTCAACGTAAGTCTTCAAATGATGATCCAGGTCCTGAAGATATTTATCAGGTAGGTACATTATCTAGCGTACTTCAATTATTAAAGTTACCGGATGGAACAGTAAAAGTATTGGTTGAAGGGGAAAAACGTGCTAAAGCAAAAGAATATACTCAGGAAAAAGGGTATCTTGAAGCGGATCTTGATTTGATGGAAGATGTAAATGCTGCAGTTCAAGAGCCGGATGTTGGTATCTTAATGCGGTCTTTAATGTCACAATTTGAACAATATATTAAACTCAATAAAAAAATTCCTCCTGAAGTTTTATCTCCATTAGCTGGCATAGAAGAACCAGGGCGTCTAGCAGACACTATCGCAGCTCATTTATCTCTAAAAGTAGATGACAAGCAAGATTTATTGGAGACATTGGATGTAGGTACTCGTCTTGAACGATTGATGTCTGCTATAGAAAATGAAATTGACTTATTGCATGTAGAAAAACGTGTAAGAGGTCGGGTGAAACGACAAATGGAAAAAAGCCAGCGAGAGTATTATCTCAATGAGCAAATGAAAGCAATTCAAAAAGAATTAGGTGAGTTGGGTGAAGAAGGTAGTGAAATTGAACAATTAGAGAGTTCTATTACTAAATCAGGAATGCCCAAAGAAGCCAAAGAGAAATCACTCTCCGAATTACATAAATTGAAAATGATGTCTCCTATGTCTGCAGAAGCTACAGTTATTCGTAATTATCTTGATTGGATGCTGATGGTGCCATGGAAAAAGCGCAATAAAATTCAGTTTGATTTACTTAAAGCAGAAAAACTATTGAACAAAGAACATTATGGGCTTGAGCAGGTTAAAGAACGTATTATCGAATATTTAGCAGTCCAGCAACGTGTAAAACGTCTCAAAGGACCTATACTTTGTCTTGTTGGACCTCCAGGAGTAGGGAAGACTTCATTAGGACAGTCCATAGCAAATGCTACCGGACGTACCTTCATACGTATTGCTTTGGGGGGGGTTAGAGATGAAGCAGAAATTCGTGGTCATAGACGAACTTATATTGGCTCTATGCCAGGAAAAATTATCCAAAAATTGTGTAAGGCCGGAGTAAAAAATCCACTGATTATGCTTGACGAGGTGGATAAAATGGCCATGGATTTCCGCGGTGATCCTGCTGCAGCCTTGCTTGAAGTATTAGATCCTGAACAGAATCATACCTTTAACGACCATTATCTTGAAGTGGATTATGATTTAAGTGATGTTATGTTTATAGCGACAGCAAACTCACTGGAAATACCTGCA
>JACPOX010000313.1 GCA_016191305.1 Legionella longbeachae
ATCAGCAAATCAAGATGAGTTTGAGAAATTCAGTGAACAAGAAATGGAACGATTGATATATCAGTTGTCATTAGCGGCTTAACGCCTGCTCCGGTAACGGGTTTAAGCAAATGCTATTGTATAATTTGAGATCGCAGTGGATCCCGTGGTCTTCGCCGCGGGGGTTCGGGAAGTGCGGAAATTCGCTAAAGTCGAGTTATATTTATAGCGATTTATTAGAAATGGAATCATAAGCAAGAATATCGGAAAGGAATTTGCTTGATTTTATTCACTCTATGAAAAACAACTTGGTAGGAATCCCTTGGAGAAATAATTATAATGAGAGCATCCTTGAAAAAGCCTTTGTATTCAAAACGTTCTAAAAATCCAATCAAACTTAATAGTATTCTCTTTTATATTTTAATATTTTTTTTGAATTTATCCAATGCAGCATCTGTTTCTATAACGTCACCATCAAATAGACTCCAAAAACAGATAAATGATCTTTCGAATATCATTAAAAAAGGTACAAAAGTTAGCACAAACCTATTGCCCAGCCCTTTCGATTATTTATTGACCCAACCCTTAATGACAATCGGTATAGAAAAATATTATAAGCGTACACCTATCATCCAAACAATTTATGCTTCGAGGAATCAGCATAATGCCACCTACTCTCGGGTTATTATTATGTTCATCGATGGAAATAAGAAGAGAAACAATGCGAAACGCGCACTAGAAATCAAAGAAGCAGTCCCTGTTGAATTAGCTTTCATCACCTTTAATTTTGAGGAACTACCAAAAGATATAAAGCTTGATATTTTAAACACCAACATTCCTTTTGGAAAATTGTTAGTTACTCACCACTTAAAGACATCCTATAGGGATCGTATTTACTTTTCAGTAGAATGTAATAACTTTTTGGCACCCTTGGTTCATTGTAATTTGAATAGTAAATTATACGGTCGCACCAATACGATAGTTCGGACAGACAATAAAAAATGGATCGCACATATTGTCGAAATTTTACCATTAGCTAATGGTAAGTAAATAAGCTGACATACAGCGCAATTAAAAGGTAGCGTCTTATGCAACAGACATCTCAATTACCCCTCTTAAAAGAGTCTGGATTAGAAATTTATGGGGATTGGGGCACATTATACTATCGAATCTTTCGATAAATACCCCGATTACGATACACTTAGCTCATAAAAGTAATACTTGATAAAATTTTAGGGGCGTTACCGGGGATCTCTTGACCTTTCATTATGCAGAAACCTACGTCCCTCGGGACGTAGGATATGAATAGATTTCAATCAAAAACTGAAAGGTCAACAGACCCTAATTTTTTAGAAGATTTAACTTTGAAAAACTAATTGATAAACAATTTTTTAAATGAATCAATGAATTTTGGTTTCGCGTTAATGCCTGGTTTAATTCGATTTCTATGCCTATATATTCCTCAGCCAAGTACTTTTTACGCAAAGTAGTGGTAAAACCATCGCTATTCCCTTTATAGGGATAGTTCATCTTTATTCTATATTCACCTGTTTGTTTTTTTACTTCTAACCTCCATTCTTTAGCAATTTTTTTTTCTAAAGGTCTTTGGGGATCATATAGAAAACCAATTTCGGCATTTCGTATCACTTTCTTCAATACAGGGCTAAAGCTATGTATAGAACAATGTATCACTTGTGCTCCAGTTGCTAAGTGTTTTTCAATGTGATCTATGACACGTTGGCGATAGGGCAAATAATATTGCGTTATAATTTCCTGTTTCTTCTGTTTAGGTAATTTTTTGGTGATCTCAGAAAAGCATCGATTATTTAAACTACGATTATAATCAATTAATAACCGTGATGTATGGGATTGAATTAAATCACAAGAAAACACTTCTTTAAAATGTAATGCTATTTCCAAGGCCCCAGAATCAATTCCTTCGTGAGATTCCAAGAGATTTTTAAAGGGTTCAAATAAGGATTGGTAAGGAGATGGAATGGTATTAACCGCATGTTCACAACTAATGATTAGAGCTATTTTCTTCATGATTGGAATTGTTCATTTGAGAGCAGGCAGGACGTGAGCTGGGCGTACACCTTCTTTAAAGTATCTAGATTAATATTCTCTCCGGAGGCTCGGAGTATGCGTTCACTTAAATTACCTTGAGATAAGATCAGTTCTAATGCAAGTTGCTCATTACATTCTAGTGCAGAACTGTTCCTTTCAATAAGATAGGACCAGACTTCGTGAAGTGTCCTCAACCGTTTAGGTACTTGCCATTGAATCAATAATTCAGAATCCTCTATGAGAGTAGAAAATCCCCTCACGAGTGACTTATCATAGAGCATTTTTAGTCGTTTTGTGTCACAAGGATTTTCTAAATAATATTGAGAAGAACTATACCAATTTTTTAAAATCGCATAGATACATTTGGCAATAGCAATATCAGCCGTAACGCACTCCTGGCTATCTAGGATGCGAATTTCAATCGCTTTATGGTCGAATTTAGGAATAGATGCTCGTGAGTTTAGCCAAGGATGCTGTAATAAATTATCCGGGTCAAAAGAGCTAATGTCTTGATACATAGGGTTTAGTATCGTTTGTTGGTATTCCTCTTCCGTTCGAATAAATTCGGGAATAATATCACCACTTATAGACGGGATACATTGTTGGTTTTGACTGTAAAATTGTAAACGAGTATCTAATAAGCCTGTAGCTTTTCCATCAAGAATAGGAGTACTTGCAGCAAGAGCCGGCAGAAGAGGTAAAATTAATCTAATAATATTATGTAACTGACAAAATTCTTCATCATTAGCGTAAGGTAAATTAACATGCATGCTTTGTAAATTGGACCAACCATGGCCTTTACAGTCAAAAATAATGTCATATTGTTGGTATATGTCATTATTTTCATATGGCCAGCGGACTGTTTCTAAATTAGGATTCATCCATGGATGCGCTCCTGAAGGCATTAACATAAGATTATGCTCTGAAAGAGTGGGCTGAATTTCTAAGATAGCTTTTTGAAAATGTTCTACAATAGGCGCGGATAGATGTTTAGGTCCATTATTTTTGAGTTCAAGTACGTGCATTACTAGTTCATTGCTAATGACAATGTCACCTAGTTCAACTTCATTTACGTGTCGTCCAGCTAATGCATTAAGAATGCGATCACTCTTAGGTTGAACATTCAAATATTCTTTATCCACCAACATATACTCTATCTCTATACCCAGCACAGAAAAAATGGAGAAATTAGACATAACCGTGTTTCCTACGAATACGTTGTAAAAAAAGACTCATAATTTGTTGATATAAATTATCTCCTAAAATTTTATCCTCAATGCCATGGTCAATATTAGGATTATCGTTGATTTCAATAACATAATGCATAGATCCTTTGCTTTTAATATCGACTCCATATAAACCGTTACCAATTAATTTGGTACATTTCAACGCAATCTTTATAACCGCTTCAGGCACCTCACTAATAGGAAGGGTTTCACATTTTCCTTCATTTTTTTCCTCTTTCCCATTCCAATCATAAATTTGCCAGTGGTCTTGGGCCATGAAATAACGACAAGCAAATAGTGGTTTATTGTCAAGAATTCCAATTCGCCAATCAAATTCTGTGGGAATGAATGGCTGGGCTA
>JACPOX010000314.1 GCA_016191305.1 Legionella longbeachae
CAATAATCATATCCCACAGATGCTTCTCGATAAATCCTGTTTCACCGTATTGAGTAGTTAATCCATGCCAATCAGCAGCAAAAAAGAAGCAATCATATTGATGTTGTAATTTAATCCAATTTTTTATCACACCATGATAATGCCCAAGATGTAATCTACCACTCACACGCATTCCAGAAACAACACGTTTATTGGAACTAAATAATGCTGACATCAATATCCTCTTCTAATTATTAGAGTCTGTTACGCTATTGTAGGTTGGGCCCCTGGCCCAATGGCGCTGCTTTAAGGCAAAAACCTCGGTTTGCCTACGTCCTGCGGCTTGTCCGCAGGATCCAGGATTCTAGGCACAGAACGAAATTTCTGGATCCCGCGAACAAGTCGCGGGACGTAGTGCATAGAGAGAAAAAGCTGAAGGCAGCGCCATTAGGCCCCTGGCCCAACCTACGTATAATAAATTGTAAACAGATCCTGGTCATTACTTAAAGGGTTCAGGATCACCTTTACCCTCTCTTACAATTACTGGATAATCTCCAGTTAAATCAACTACTGTTGTAGGTTCATGCCCACAATTTCCACCATCAATAACCAAATCAATTTGATGTCCTAGGAGATCTCTAATCGCCTCAGGTTCACTCAATGGAGCTTTTGCGCCGGGAAGAATCAATGTGGAACTCATTAAAGGAGCTTCCAAACACTCCAATAGTGATAGTGTAATCATATTATCAGGCACACGTAATCCCAGAGTTTTTCTCTTTGGATGCAGCATTAAACGTGGAACTTCATGTGTTGCATTAAGAATAAATGTATAAGATCCCGGGGTGAATGCTTTTAATAATCTAAATATAGAATTCGGTACCCGGGCATAGGTTCCTAGTTGTGATAAATCACGACATACAAGAGTCATGTTATGATTTTTATCCAATTGACGTAATCTGCGAATACGCTCAAGTGCTGATTTATTACCTAGACTACAACCCAATGCATAGCCAGAATCCGTAGGGTAGACAATAAGCCCCCCCTCCTCAATAATAGTTACTGCTTTTCGCAATAAGCGTGCCTGCGGATTATCAGGATGTAATGCAAAAAACTGACTCATAAAGTCCCCTGTTAAATGTTCCATTCATGCCAAATAGGCGTACAATGTGCTGGTAGTTGCCTTTGACGTCCAAGCTTTACACGGGAAGCATGATCACTATGAAAATCAGATCCCGAAGATGCTAATAAATTAAAGCGCAAGCTGGTTGCAGCCATTTCATTCACTTCTGTTACCGTCATCTCTCCTGAAACCACTTCAATTCCTGTTCCACCCGCTTCTTTAAATTCATTAATTAACTCATGCAATTTAGAGCGCGTCAATCCGTATTTAAGAGGATGAGCTATCACTGTTTGCCCTCCAGCAGCGGCAATGCCTTCAACCGCTTCTTGAATACTAATCCAAGATGTAGGGACATAAGCACTTTTACCTCTACCTAAAAAATGCCTGAATGCAGCATCAAAATCTCGAGCTTTACCTTCATTAACAAGCAACTGCGCAAAATGTGGTCGACCGACGCGATCATGTCCAGCCAGTTGACATGCTTTTAAATAGGCATCAGAAACCCCAAGCAAGCTTAAGGCATTACTTATTTGTTGGGCGCGCGCTACTCGGCTTTGATTTTGTGTCTTTACGAGTTCAAAAAGCTCTGGCGTATGGTCCATTTGATAACCTAGAATATGCAGCTCGTGTTTTTTCCAACGAACACTTAACTCAATGCCATTAATGATTTTGATTGAAGTAGATGCCGCAGCTTGAAGCAATGAAGTATAACCCGCGACGGTATCATGATCGGTAAGTGACAAACACTTAAGCTGTTCATTTTGTGCTTTTTGTATTAATTCTTCCGGGCTCAAGGCCCCATCAGAAAAATTGCTATGACAGTGAAGATCGATCATGAATGTTTGCTTTCTGTAAAACGCGCAATTATAGCATAAATCTGTAAGGCAAAGCACTCACAAACCAAACAACAATTTATGAAATATTAGAACTTTGCCTGAAGAGTCGACCTCGGATTGCTATTCTCATTTTTTTAAAGTGACCTTTTCTTCAACGACATCTTGAATTTTTACTTTCACATCCTTAAATTTATTTATTATTACTCTACCTTGTTCTACTGTATCTTCTGTATTTACTTCACCGTCACCTCTTTGCTTTTTCTCATCTAAGCCAACTGTATCTTTAGAAGATGAAAATTCAGATTCAGAGGAAAATTTAGTTGTCTTAAAAAACAATCGCTCGAAAAGATTTTTAATTGCATTAAGTATCATTTCAAAGATATTTAAAGGTTTAGTCGCAAATTGCTTCACTACCAAACTCTCTATCTGTTGTTGTTTCTCTACACTATCTAATTTTGAATTTGTGATAATCAGCGTTGCATTAAGAAGAAATGTTTTAATTTCTTCTTTCTTGATTGGAAAAGATTCGTTCTTATAATTATTTTTATTAAAGCCTTCCTCGATGTCCACAAATATTTTTTCAATATCATTTAAAACATCTGCCATAGCATTTATATCTTCCCGAGGTGTATTCTTGATGTTTTCAAAAATTTGAGCACGATCAG
>JACPOX010000318.1 GCA_016191305.1 Legionella longbeachae
AAGTCATTTAGCTATTAAAATTCCAGTTCACCGCTTTTAAAAATCATTTTATCAATTAGTATGTTAGGTATTATTGTAAGATTTCAATAAGTCGAGCAAACTACATATAAGTCACAAATCAGCGATTTGCTGAACTTACTTAAAAAGCTATCTTAAATTAAATTTTCGCAGATTATAGCACAGTATAGTATCATTATGAAGAAAATATATTCATATTTATAGATATTTTCACCTAATTTCTGCTAATCTCTATTTTGAGGCCCCTATATTTGGTGAAAAATGGATTCAAAAAAAATACATGAATTACAAAAAATTATTGATGAAAAGAATGAAACAATTCATCAGTTAATTCTATCTCTGGAAGAAGAAAAATTAAAATTTAAAAGTGATCTACAGGATCTTCATGACTATTATGAAAGTATAATTGCTTTCATGCCTGGGCATGTTTATTGGTTGGATAGAAATAATGTGTTTTTAGGTTGTAACGATGCGCAGGCTAAAAGTGCACGTTTGAAATCGAGAAAAGAGATCGTTGGGAAAACAAATTATGACATGCCATGGAAAGATCAAGCCGAAGAATTAAACAAACTCAATACATTAGTGATGGATACAGGCGTCGCACATACTGCAGAAGAATATGCTGTCATGGCCAATGGAATGGGGATCTACTATTCACAAAAAGTTCCTTTACGTAATCACAGAAATGAGATTGTTGGTGTTTTAGGTATTTCATTAGACATAACAGAACGAAAAAAAATGGAAGTCGCTTTGCGGCGCATTAAAGAAAATGCTGAGGTAGCAAATCAGGCCAAAACAGAATTCATTGCAAATATGAGCCATGATTTTCATACCCCATTAAGTGGAATTGTTGGTATGTCAAAGCTTTTAGAAGAAAAAGCTCAAGATCCAGAAAGAAAACAGTATGCCCGCTGGATTCATGAAAGTGGTGAGCAATTACTAGAACTCCTCAACGGTGTTATGGAAATTGTTGCTTCGGATAGTCTAAAAGAAAGTGATGTTCATGAAGAAATGTTCGAACTTCTTAAAAATATTCAAGATATTGCCCATCTAGTACAACCAAGTTTACAAATGAAAAATATTCAATTGAAAATCGAAATTGATGAAAGAACACCAAACTGCATAATTACTGATGGTACAAAATTGCATAGAGTTTTATTAAATCTTTTAGGTAATGCAATTAAATTCACTGACAATGGCGTCGTCACAATTAAAATTGAAGTACTGCATCGAGAAAATCATTATGCCCAACTTCGATTCAGCATAATTGATACAGGAATTGGTATAGCACAGGAATTACAAAGCAAAATTTTTGATCGTTTTTTTCGTGCTGCTCCCTCTTATAAAAGCAAACAAACGGGTTATGGTGTGGGCCTTCATACTGCACAAAAATACTTAAGCCTGCTTGGCGGCGAAATTCACCTAGAAAGTGAGCTAGGAAAAGGGTCAACCTTTTCTTTTACACTTACTTTCAAGGAGTTTTATAAAGAAAGTTACTCAATAAATCACTTGTCAACTGATACTGAATTCTCTTCTAACTCTCCTAATACGAAAGTACACAGCTCATCTTATTCTCCACTTATTCTGCTAGTAGAAGATAATATTCTCTCACTTCATATACTTGAAACACTTGTGGATCAAGCGGCATATCACTATTACTCGGCAATTGATGGTGAACATGCTTTAGAATTAATAGAAACCAATGATTTTGATTTGATCATTACTAGTGTCAATTTATCAAATCCTTCTGCAAAGGAGCTTATTCTACGTACCCGCGATATGGAAAATCAAAAACACAAAAAAGCAATACCCATAATTGGCGTATCCTCCAATGCATTAGGTGATACAGAAAATGAGTGTCTGCGTTCGGGTATGAATAAAGTGTTAACTAAGCCAATACGTTTAGAAGTATTGTTAGAGCTAGTAAATGAATTGCCGCAATCTAAAACTTAAGATTGTGGCAATTATTCAAGTGAATTAAAAATTATTTTTAAACATGTTTCTTATTCGCCATGAAAAGACAAATACTCATAAGTTTCTATGATTTAAAAAATATCTTTTATAAAAATACTCTTATGTTATCAAATTTAAATGTAATAATGCTAACATGTTCGATTTAATTAAACGTCAGTTATTGAAAGGAAAAGTGGCTTTAAAATGTGGGTTGGGTCCCTGGCCCAACCTACAAACTTTTGAGGCGAACGGATCTAAATACGTCCCTTATCCATAACTAAAGTAAATTAAGAAAAAATAAGATTTTTTGGTAAACAAGTATTCACTTCACTAACAAAAGAGATTTAATGATGAAAGGACTCTCATTTAAGACATTAATATCCTTACAAATTATCGTTGATAAATAAAATAAATTTGACTTACTATTGGTTTATCTTATCTAATTAATATTAGTTTTCAACCTGGATTTGCTATTAGAGCTCTATCGATTCGTAGCGATGATAACTCTTATCTGAATTTAGGTTCAAGGAAAGGACTCTTTAACTATGATCAGAAGAAGGTGTACACGTAAATTTGCAAAGTTTCTTGTATTAGCTTTATTTTTCATACCCACCATTTCAGCATATGGCCATATTTATTTGGGTGGAACATTAGCAGCCAATTTTGCACATTTAGGGAATCGTTCTCCCCAAATCACTTATTTTAGCGGTACAACCATAACAGATGACTATCCCCTCAAAAGCAATAATAAAATAACTACCGTATATGGTGCGAATGGAGGTTATGAATTTACTAGCGAACATATGAAACCTACTATTGCTCTTGGTTTAGGAATATATGGCAATCTGGGTGATTACCATTTTGATGGACAAGTTGTGGAAACAGCTACAGGAAATCTAAGTAATACACTCTATGATTATAGCTTTAACATTACTAGTACACGACTTATGGCCGAAATTCAACTTAACTGGGAGCTATCCCAATTCGCCCCTTTTCTTAATTTTGGTTTAGGTTCCGCGTGGAATAGCATGACTAGTTATCGTGAAATTGCTATAAACGGCACTACTTATCCTCCTCTTATGCCCTTTCGATCCCATATGAATAACAATTTTGCTTATCAAGTAGGCTTTGGAGTTAGTACTGCAATAAATCTTTCAAGTACCAAATCTAATTTTGAAAAAGATAGGATATCAATAGGATATCGATATATAAACTTAGGCCAAACAACATTTGGAACAAGAGGTCCAGAATATCCTTTTAAATTAAATACTGGTTTGCTACAAACGAATGAAATATATGTTGGATACACCCATTTATTTTAAGGAAAAAATCAAATGGAAAATAAGGTAAAATTTCAGCAGAAATTATTAAGCCACTACAAAAGACTTCTTTCCAAAACCTCTGTGATGAGACAAGGTCAGTCTAGAATTATTTTAAGCATCATTCTGCTGCTTCCAATGGCTTCCTATGCACATCTGCTCTCTATCACAGCTACAAAACCCTTTCCATCAACAATACCCGCTGGATCCAGTATTTTTGCTACATTTAAAGTAACGAACATCAGCTCAAAAGCTAATGTAACTGCCATAGACCAAAGTAATTTTCCAAAAGAGAGTGGATTATCTATTTCATCCTCTACTTGCGGCACTCTACTAACTCCAGGACAGTTTTGCGTTATTCAAGTAGCCTTACAAGCCCCTACAAAAGAGCAAATCATATCAACAGCACTGAGAGAATGGGCAAAACCAAGTGCTGAGGGAGTGCAATATCCCATTAAAATTAAAGTCATCTCAGCCCCTGAATTACCAGCTATTAGTTTAGTGCAAATTCCTACCAATGTATCATTACCTGCGTTACGAGCACCTGCTATTGCTCAAAGCTCAGGTAATTGGCTTATAGTGAGTGGAACAACAGGTAATTTTCATGATTTTAATAATAATAGTTTTAACACGAGTATTTATGTATATGATCCTGTTACAACACAAATCTATTCAGTAGATATTGGCAGTACTGATTTGGATCCGGAGATCAAAAAACAATTAGCGAGTTCAAGTCCACAGTTTTTACAAGATGGAGATACCTTGTATCTAATAGGTGGGTTTTATACTGCAGATAATCAAATTTGGACTACATTGAACACAATCACTGCTATCAATGTTCCCAACATGATCAACGCAATCATTTCTGGCCAGACAAATTTAAATCAGTATGCTTACTTTAGAACTGATATTCCCCAGTTTCAGGTAACTGGCGGCCAATTAGGTAAAATTGGTAATTACTTTTATTTAGCTTATGGTCAAAATTGTGAGGGTAGTAACTATTGTACCAAACAGACCTATACTAATTCTATATATAAATTCATTACTGACCCAACCTTGATTTCAACCCAAATTGTAAGTTCTGCAAGCCACTTGGATAAAGATGGTAGTGGGTGGAGAAGACGGGATTATAATTTGGCTCCATTTAAACTAGGAGACTCTGATACCCTATTTGCCATGGCTGGCCCTTTTACGCCAGGGGATAACGCTCTGGTATGGACGAATGGCATTATGTTTGATTCCAAGCTAAAAGCGAATGACAATTTTATTAATCAACAGGCTAACCAATATGCTGCCGCCTCTTTGTCAATGTATAGTGAAAACAATAAGATAGCCTATGTAGCAACCTTCTCGGGTTTAAGTAATTTGTATTGGACAACAACTGGTCTAGTAAACGATAATACGACCCCTTATGGAAATATACTCGATTTAATTAGTTCCGATAACAGAGGGAATGTTCAAGAATTCGCCAATTTACAACCTGTTTGCAGTACTGGAACTTCACTTCAAAATTGTCTGTATATGGGGTTAAGCGCAACATTTATACCTATAGCAAATTATTATGATAATCGATTTATTTTACAATTAGATCAGTTACCTAAGAATACATCTACACTGATTGGTTATATATTTGGAGGTTTATTATCGCCAGTACAAACCATTTTTGAACTTCCATCCGATTCAGGATCAGGTCCAAGTTATGCTTCAAACCAGATTTATGCAGTATATGTTACACCTTCAGCTCCTATTGCTGGTAACTGGGAAAGCATCACTAATTTATATCCAGGGACTTAACAAAAGTTAAGGATTTTGTAGGTTGGGGCCCTGGCCCCAACCTACAATATAAATTACTAGCTTGCTAGTGAAGCAGGATTCATAGAGTCTTTTTTAATTCGATACTCCATGAACGTATCTATCACTTTGGCAAAAGCTCCATTGCCTAAAACATTGGCACAAGTGATGACTGGATCAAATAAAATATAAAGAGCAGTAATGAGAGAAAGCATTACAGAATTAAATCCTAAATAGCTTTCGAGAATAGGTAGCATGACAATAATTCCTCCACCTGGTATAGCGGCCACTGAGAATTTGGCAATTACGAAATAAAAAGTAAATACGAGATAAGTGATTAATGAAGGTTCATCCATTCCAAAACTTTTTAAGACTGCATAAGCAAATATAGGTATTGCAAAGCAATCTCCAATTAAATGAATATTTACTGTAGCTGGAATCACCGCACGTGAAAGTTCTTTATTTTTTGTATTATTTTCTACACCTATAATAGTTAAAGGCATGCTTGCTGCACTGGACATAGTACTAAATCCACTAATAGCTGCGGGCAACATGTTTTTTAAATTATTTATTAAACCTGAAAATCGAAATTGATTGAGACAGAGAAAAACAAACCCAATATAAACAAATTGAGCCAAGGCTATAAGTAAGAAAATCAGTGAATAATCTTTAATAATTAATGTTACAACCCCATCATATTGTAATTTAATAACAAATCCGGCCACGAAAAATGGAATAAGATAGACAATGATTCCCAATATGATGCTAATCAGTTGGTCGATTTTATTCGCAATCATTACTGACTTGCCAGGTAACATTCTAGATAAGATAAAACCTAGAATAATTCCTGCAAACATTGCCTTATCATTTGCAATCAATTTAGGTGGATCAAAAACCCATAAGGGGAATAACTCCAGAGTTTTTGTAGGAGTAATCATAGAAAAATTAAGATGATAAACACCTATACCCACATAATGGCTAAGGAAGGTTGATATAAAATTGGAGCAACAGACAAAGACCAGAATCAAGCCTATAATCTTGGCTGCGCTATTTGATAATGTAATTACAGTTTTTAACAGCAGTCCAAAGATAACAAAAGGCAAAATAAGAACAATCGTAGATTTAATACTCAGGCTTATAGAATATAAAATCTGTTTAAGCTGCAATGGAATAATAGGGGCAAATAATAGAACAGCCAATATGATGGCCAACAAGATAAATGGCATTTTACGGAACATCATAGTTTCCTTAAAGGGGTTAAATAAAAAAATGAGACATTGAATATAAATAGAGATAAGTACCGGACTAGCCGGTGGTTTTTGTGGTGTACACTAAGGTAAAACAGCTGATCAACATCATTAAAGTAAGTCCATAATAAAACAGTGATTTAGAAATATATGCGCATTAAAAATAACATGAGAATATTTTTTATGCAATCACTTCTAAAACATGAATCGATTTTCGATCTTATTTTCATCATTAAGGTTATTTTTTATACTCGAAACCCCTAATAATGTCTGGGATAAAGAATTGGATAAGGATACCTGACTTTTATTCTGCAATTTAAATAATAAAGTACGGATTTCCTCTGCTCCTTCAGCCAATTCTTGTGCATAAAACGCATTAGCTGTAATTTCATACCACTTATAACGCGTTGGTTTATCCTCATAAGAACTTGGTTTATAAATATTATCCCTATTTATTGGGTGTTTTTGATTTTGATTTAACCCCAGCACTAGAGTATCTTTATTAGTAATATAACTATTAGCAGGAACCACCTTCCATTTATTTTCTTTTTCATGATATTGCTTAACCAAAAGCATAGGTATTTCTACTTCCATATATGCTATTACTTGATCTTCGATTTCTATTCTTTCATTTTCGGGGTTTTTATTATTGTTAAGCGCCTCTTGCACCTTTTCAAGGTTTTCTAATAATGTACTGTATCGTTCCCATCTAGTTATAAGCCTGTCTAACATAGGCTCTTTATTATGATTTAATATCATTTCTTTGATAGATTTTTTTTCTTCCTCACTCAACAAATTTAGTTCTAACTGCTTATCCGAATCAAATAAACCGAAAACATCTTGGTTGTTGTGTGCAACTACATTATTATTTTGTGGAATTACAACATCAATTAAATCACCATTAATCTCTTGCCATACTCCTTCACCAGCTACGTTTTGATTATTTGCTTCATTATTAATAACAGGGACGTCGTGAACAAAAGCTCCTTTTAATTTAGATATTCCATGAGATAACCATGAAAACAGTCCCTGAACTACATTAAAAAGCGCCATAGCAATGAATACTAGCGCTAGCGCAAATCCTTTTGTAGTAAACAACAAGGCTTTTGCTAGTGGAGTTGCTATGAAAAACAAAGCTTGTATAAGAGTCTTTGCAGTGAAAAATATAGCTTGTGCAAGGGGGCTTGTGATGAAAAGCAATGTTTTGATGGCAAACTTAAGGAGTAAAAAAAGGGCCTTAGGCAAAATTAGTATAAGTCTCATGCTTAAATATACACCGTATTATTTAAATATAACATCCAATTGTACAATGAGTTAATTTTTTGGTCAAATATAAATCTAAAAATAACGACTTGTGCTTTTTTGTCATTACAACAGAGCAAGCAGCTAGCGTCAAATAATGGGACATGAAAATAATTCTCCAAACCCTAGTTATTTCTTGCCGATTCTAGCTTATCAAGGGATAATAATACCTACAAAGGACGAAAATATACTAATATATAATAAATAAATAGATAGAGCATTTAAAATGACAATCGATATAAGACGTCAATTAACGGATCTGATCGTAAAAAGGTTAAATGAAACTAAAGAGCACTTGAAACAAGAGTTTTTCCTTAAGCATCCTATAAAAGTTGCCCGTCACTTTGCACTAGATAATCTTCTTCCAAATGAAATTGCTGAGGAAATATACGCTAACTTTCCTAAACCAAACCAAATGCATCTATTAAGTATTCCTGGAAAGTTAAAGTTAAAATACAGCCACTTAAAAGATGTATCCAGTTTATTGCAAGATATTAATTTTGCGATTCAAGATCCCCAAGTTGTCGCTTTGATTGAAGAGATTACAGAGATTAAAAACCAAGTTCCTGACCCTTCACAGTATGCTGGTGGAATTAGCACCTTACTTAAAGGATATCGTCTTAATCCTCATTTAGATAATTCGCATGATGTGGACAGAAAACATTATCGAACAGTAAATGTACTGTATTATGTGTCTCCTAATTGGCGACTGGAGAATGGTGGAAATTATGAACTATGGGATAATGAAATTAAAAATCGCATTATTATCCCTAGTCTTTTTAATCGCCTGCTTGTGATGGAAACAAATCGAACATCCTGGCATGCTGTTAATCCAGTTCTATGTGACGCTCCTCGATGTTGTGTGTTTAATTACTTTTTTTCTGAACAATCTCCTGAAGGAGAAGAGTATTTTTTCAATGGGAATTCATTTAGAGCTCGCCCTGAACAAAAAATTTATCGTGCAATTGAACGAGTCAAGAACACCTTCATGAGAAGATGAGGCAAGAAATACTTGAGGTTAAAACGTGTTTCAGAAATATTACAAGAACTTAGACTAGCTTACTGTCTAAGCTCTTGGATTATGAAATAAAAGTTTCAGATAAACTCTAGTTTAAAAAGACTTTCCTATGAGAAACCCTGATTTAAATCCACAATAATTATCCTCTTGATTTTTTTCTCTGCTTTTTTCAGGTGTCAAAAAACCTAAAGTTAATGTTTTTGCTTTTGGTAAAGAAAGTTGCTCTTTTGTTCTACCTGTTTTTTCATTATCTGTATCTTTTGGTAAAGGTTGTTTAAATAATAAGGTTTTATCATCATGGATAGAAAGAATTTCCATTAGATCTCTCTTGAAACTTATTTTGAAAGATGGCTCCTCTTGAGGCATAAACTCAGTCTCTGATATGCGCACAAGCTTTGTTTCAACATTAAAGCACCAATATCTCAAGCTGCCTTCTTTTATGTATATATCTGATTCATTGTTGTAATTTCCTACAAAGTTTTCCAATGGAGTGATAAATACTTTTTTTTCTGGAGAAGAAATTTGGTGAACAGCATTCGACCATTCCAAACGCCTTAGCTCTAGAGCTTTTTCAAAATAATGTCTAGCTTCTTCAAATTTGCCCTGATCTTCATAAATCTTAGCCGTTATGATTTCTTGCCATCCTGGGTCATCACTTTGACTAAAACTCATATATTTAAAGAGTTCTTTCATGTCACCAATGGTAGGTAAATCAAGAGAATTCAAAATTTTGGTTGCTATACTCATCCCATTTTCTGAATTCGTAAAAAATACCGTCCCCTTTTTTTCATTAACATTTATAGCAATAAAAGATCGCGTATTAGGATTTGCACCCCATTGATATGCAATGACTGAATCGTTATTTTTATAAATATGCCAACCTAAACCACATGTATTAGCTATACGGTAAATACTAGTTGGCTCAAATGCTTGTTTTATTATAGGGTCATCCATACTATTTAACCAAGCAACCATAAATTTTGAAAAATCATTAGCCGTTGTAAGCAATGATGCAGCAGCGTGAAGTGGTGGCTCTATTTGGGATACAGGAGTAGATTTCCCTAGCTGATTATGAACCATTACAATATTTGTATCGTCTTCTAGTGGGGGAAGAAATGTAGAGCGATCCATTCCTAGAGGTTCAAAAACATATTTTTTAGCTAGAGTCTCTAAATTTTCACTCGTTTTTGTCTCAATGACTTTTTGTAAGTAAAGAAAAGCTTCGCCTGAATAAGAATATCCCGTACCTAGATCTGACTGAGAATCAAACGTTAGTGTAGAGGATAAATTTGGAACCCAATTGGGCAAGCCAGTGCTATGTGATAATATATGTCGAGCTGTTAATTGTGTAGCTTTTTCAGGATATTCACCATTTACAAGAAATCTTTCATATTTCAGAATAGGATGTAACGGTTCATCCAAATCAATTTGATTTTCCTTAACCAATTGTAACACCAAATAAGTAAATACAATTTTACTAAGTGAAGATGCTGGAAATCTAGTATTATCGTCTACACTAGTGTTTTCCAGACCTGTTGATTGAGTATTTTTTTTGCCAAGAGCAAGAGAAGTTCTTACAAACTCATGTTTGGGTTGTTCTTTGGATTCGACATAAGCATAACTTACAGATGGAGTATGAGCAGAATCGATTATTTCTTGTAGTTGCCCTTGATAAGGAGCAGTCACGGTAAGTGTTTGGTTGCTTTTTTCTTTAACTGGTATTGGTGACCAAATACTAGATTTAGAATTAAGTACAAGAGTTTTTAATTCTTTATGAAGCATTATTTTTTTATCATGCATGTTTTTTAAGTCTATAATGGCGATTTTTGAGTCTTTTATTCGTTTTGCATCATTTTCATCTTCAGGCAGGATAAGAGGTAATTTACTCACTGTGTCCAAATAATTTTTAAGTACTCTTGGTGGCTGTCCATGATTGATGTATTGCTCAGCAATTATAGAATACGCCCAGAAATCTCTAAGATTAAAACTAAGTTCAGTCCTATGTTCCTGGAGTAGCTTATCTGTTTTTTCAAAATCACCATGCCGTGCATAAGCGACCATTCGTTCTCCTACTGATAATTCTTCGGATATTTTAAATAAATCTTTTGAATCGATGGTGACATCATGAATAATCGGCTCTAAACCTAGTTTCATTGCACACACATTGACTGCCCTAATGTTTGCCGGTGAAAAATAGGCATGAGTAAAATTAACAAAACTAGTCAAATCTACTTCTTTTCCAGCATGTAATGTATTAAATAACTCGTTTGTGTATTTTCCAGTATCGTGCTTAATCACACTCCCAATTTTAAATTGCCAATCACCCTTTTCATCTTTAAAAAACAGAATATTTTCAAATCCCATAGCATCCATGATGATATTTGTCTTTTGATAAAAATCACGATAATGATCTAAAAATTCCATCATCACTTCTTTGAGTTGAAAATCGCTATCCAACCGTTGCAAAATAATACCGATTCTTTGATCTATGATCGCATAATCATTAAGCTCAAAGTCTATTCCAAATTCGTCTTTATGAAAAAGCGCTTTATGTACTTTCTCAAAAAAATCCTGGTTGTGCTCCATCAAGTAAATATCAAGTTCTGCGGGTTCAATTTTAAAATCAAATTTTACTTTAGATTTGAAACATTTCTCATAAGGAACAATTGATAACGCCGCACTTTGAGACTCTTTGCCAGGAAGTACGACTTGATAAGTAATGTGCTCTTCA
>JACPOX010000319.1 GCA_016191305.1 Legionella longbeachae
AATAAAGAATGGTATCTTTATTGAACAAGATTGTCCTAAGATACATAAGACATCTTACATAACCGATGTATTAAAACAGGGATCGTACTGCAATCCTAAATTAGGCTTCGTCTCATCTAGCTTACATTGGTTATTAAAACAATAGCTCTCCCTAGGCTGGGCGGGAATACGCATCAAGAGATATTCCTTATCCCCAGCAAAGACATGTTGAATAAGTGTCATTTTGGTAAATAGACTGGATAAAATCTCTTTAGTCTGATGCGGATTAATAACTAAATAATTTTCTCGATGATTAGCCAATAATTTACAAAGCGCCTCATTATTTAAAGCAAATTTAACACTTCCTCCTGAGTAAAATTGTGCTGAGAATTCCGCTTTAAAATCCCAATAAATCAGATAACTTCCAGCAACGGGGTTCTGCTTTAACCAAGAAGCAACAACAGATTTTTGAGTTTTGGCAACAACTTTGGGGAACATGTTAAATGCAATGGTTGCCAGAAAGAAAATAATCCCTACCACTAAAGACAATCTCAAAACCAAGTGCTGTGCCTTTATTATTGCACCTACGCGGGCCCAATATTCAACAAAAAACAAAGCAAACGCAGGTAAACTCGGGAATACATACGTATAAATAATATTGCTGGAAAAAGTAAAAAAGAACAATGGCACTACAGTACATAAAAAGAAATAGCTTAACCATCCATCATTATCATGAAATACTTTAATTGCGTTATGTCTGTATTTGATAAACCATGCTGCCCCGAGAAGACACCAAGGAAAAATACCTGATGCCGCATAAATCCAAATCATCCCCCAGTGCTCTTGATGAGCATATCCATACTTATCACCACTCCATCCCGGCGTTAAAAATCGGCTTAAATTCTCGCCCATAATAAAATAATTCAAAAAGCCTGGTGTACGTATTTCAGCCCATATATACCATGGAAGTGCTATGGCAAACATAATAATAATACCTTTTATCCAAGGTAATCTTTTCCACAAACTATGCCATTGATTTCGTAATAAAACCCAACAGAATATGGGCATTCCTGATAACACAATTGCAACGGGCCCTTTTGCGAGCAAACCCAAGCCTAAACCAATAAAAAAGATGTAAGACCAAAGTTTATTTTCATCAATTACAGAATGCCAAAATGCAACGATTACCAATGTAATACAGAAAACTAAAGAAGGATCTGTCATCACTGTTCCTGCATCTAGGAAAAAATAAAAATTTCCAGCCAGAACTAAAGTGGTAATCATCGCAATCATAGAACCGCTATGTTTTTTTGCTAAATCCCAAACAAGCCACAACACAGCCAAAGATAAAAGCAAACCTGGTAAACGCACAGCAAATTCATTAACCCCAAAAAGTTTCATTGAGAATGCAGAAAACCAAGTTGATAAAGGTGGCTTAGCCCAAAATGGCACCCCATAATCATGCTGCGGGGTCACCCAATTTCCAGTTTCCAACATCTTGCGGGCAATCTCTCCATAACGTGCCTCAGAAACATCATTAAGAGGGATAAAGCCCATAGAAATAATACGGCATACTAAAAGAAAAATTAATGCACCTAGTGAATTATTAAAAAAATGTTGTACCTGCTTATCATTTTTCTGATCCAAAACACAAACCTCGTTATAAAATTCTGCTTTCTGCAAGCAAGTGTTGAAAATTGAAACTTGTAGTATACGAAAAACTATATTGCTCTTCATGGATACAAAGATACCAGAAATTTTACTCATTATTTAAATTAATACAAATTTTTTATGTTTTGCACTAAATAAAACAGCCCTTTTATTATATTTTTTTTAGCTAACACAATGATTTAAATGCTTTTTTTTAAAACAAGGAAATTGTATAATGAAAATACATGACGAGAAGTTTACTTTAGTTTACACTGGGTTCTTGTAAGTGATCTTACATGCTCTTAGAAACAGCATTTCAGTATGGACAACTTAAGGGAAATGAACTTACTGAATTTTCTAGGAAAAACTTTCCATTGGACATTTGGAGACTAACATGACGTTTGTATTAAAGGAATTAAGTGAGTTAAGAAAAGAGTTTAACGATACAGTTGATATTATTTTAAAACGTAATCAGAAAGGAAAAATTGAAGATTTATCTAACCCAAGAAAATATGAACTTCAATTTTTATCATCTATCCTTGTTCAATTAGAAGAACAAAAAATACGTCAAAATACTCAAAGACACTACTCTCAGCACAACCAATCTACCAACACATCTCAAGCAACTATATTCTACGGTGCCATGTAAACGATCATGAAAGACCTTGAAAATAATCGTGGTCTTATGGACTCAGCCGGATTACTTAGTGCTCGTCTTGCAGATTCCATGGGTATGAGTGAAAATGCAAAGAAAGAGAATAAACCTGATTTATATCAAACTTCGAAGTTTTATACTGCACTTAATCAATTTCTCAATAATATTTTTATAGGCAATGATTCACGAAATGGTTTCGCAAAGAACCATATACTTCATACAGTTCCCACAGATCATTTAAATCAGCTAATAAAAACAGCTTACCAACTAGAAAAAAACGCTCAA
>JACPOX010000003.1 GCA_016191305.1 Legionella longbeachae
GACTTTCCAATAATGGTTGTGCTGCTATTTGGGATAACTTGTTATGTAAACTGCTAGCCGTTTCAGTTGCGCTTATAGGACAACTCACCTTGTGAAGCATAGCTCCAGTATCCATGCCCACATCCATTTGCATGATGGTGACTCCAGATTCTGTATCGCCATGAAGAATAGCGGATTGAATGGGAGAAGCCCCGCGCCAGCGAGGTAGCAAAGAAGCATGTACGTTAATACAACCTAACTTAGGTATTTCAAGCACGGTTTTAGGCAGTATTAATCCATACGCGATCACAATCATGACATCAGGTTTTAAGGCAGCAAGCTCTGCAATGACTTCTGGATTTTTGAAGTTTAGTGGTTGATAGATTGGTATACTTTGTTTTAAAGCCCATTCTTTGACTGCAGAGGCTTGTAATTTTCGGCCACGACCGGCAGGGCGGTCAGGCTGAGTATATATGGCTTGAAGGTGATGATCGGATTGTAATAAAGCATCAAGACAATGTAGGCCAAATTCTGGTGTACCTGCAAAAATGATATTCAATTTATTCATGATTTACGTGCATGCATGCGTTTAAATTTCTCCAGTTTTTTTCGTGCCATCGCTTTTTTTAAGGGAGAAAGCAGATCGATAAAAAGTTTGCCATTCATATGATCAATTTCATGTTGCAAGCATTCAGCAAGTAATCCGTCGGCTTTAATTTCAAAGGGTTTTCCTTTTCTATCCAAAGCTTTCACTGTGACTTTTTCTGCACGAATCACGCTATCGTATGCCCCAGGAACAGAAAGACAGCCTTCCTCAAATTTTTTTTCACCTTCGGAGGCTACAATTTCAGGATTGATAATCACCAGTTGGTTTTGTTTATCACCTACAACATCAATGACTGATAAACGCATGTTAATGCCTATTTGAGGTGCCGCAAGCCCAACACCACGAGCGTGGTACATTGTATCAAACATGTCCTCAATTAGAGTTTGTAACGCATCATCAAAATTCACAACAGGTTTTGAAACTTCTCTTAATCGAGAGTCAGGTAAATAAAGAATCGTATGAATAGCCATTGTTTATCTGGTTCTCTATGTAAAAATCATGTTATTATCCTTTATATATTGAAAGGCTGCAAGATACCAACAAAGGATTGACTCAATGAGATTTATTCTCTTTATATTCTTTTTTCTATTTTCTACTTTGAATTATGCTCTGAGCTTAAAATCGAACGCTCCCAAACGCTACGTGGTCCAACCGGGTGACAATCTATGGAATATTGCCAATCATTATTTAGATAATCCTTGGGAATGGAAGGAGTTGTGGCATGCCAACCCACAGATTAAAAATCCTAATCGTTTGTACCCTGGAGCTGTATTGCTCTTAGTGCCCCTAGAAAATAAACCATACATCAAAGTGTTATCAAATGGCACAATAAAATTATCCCCTAATGTACGTCCTTTGCCTTTAGCAGAAGCCATTCCTGCGATCCCTTTAAGTGATATAAAGCCTTTTTTAAATGAATCACTAATACTGGATGAGGACGTTATTAATCGAGCCCCTTATATTGTTGCTTTTGTAGGAGAGCACATGATAGGGGGACAAGGTAATGAAGCATATGTGCAGGGTTTACATCCTTCACGCCGTGTATCTGCGGTTGGTAGACCGGCTTATTCAATTTTCAGAGGGGGTAAAAATTATAAAGATCCAAGGACTAAAGAATTTCTGGGGTATCGAGCTGATTTAATTGCTCATTCAGAGTTGATTGCTGGCGGTGATCCCGCAACTATTTTAATAACCAGTATCAATGAAGGAGTTAAATTACAGGACAGTGTTTTGATTAATACTAGTCCTGAGTTTAATTTATATTTTGAACCTAAAGCGCCTAATTTTTTGGTGGAAGGGTTCATTATTGATATGCCAGATGGTATGCCTAATGGGAATGTTCAGGAGGCTGAAGGGAGTGTGGTGGTGATTAGTTTGGGAGCACGTAACGGATTAGAGGCGGGAGATGTGCTTGGTATCTATAGAGACTCTGGTGTTGTCAGTGATCCTAAAAATCGGCTTTATCCTATAAAATTACCGCCAGAGCGCATCGGCGAAGTTATGGTTTTTCGTGTATTCACTAAGACCAGTTTTGCTCTTATTCTTCGTTCCTCCAGAGCTGTTTATTTATCAAATTCAGTGACTAATCCATGAATAATCTACTCTATTATCTTGCTTTAAACCGAATGGAAAGAATAGGCCCACGTACGGTTGCCAAGTTGCAAAAACGTTGGCCTGATTTACAACAAATGTTCCTACTCTCAGCAAAGGAGTTAGAGCAGGCTGGTTTACCAACAACTTTAGCACAAACAATAACATGTTTTGATTTGAATTTGGCTCAGGATGATTTGAGATGGTTAGAGGAAAGAGATGATCATCATATACTCACATGGGACTCAGCAGAATATCCTGCTTTATTGAAGGAAATTACCGATCCTCCAATTGTTTTATATATGAAAGGGCAGCTGTCTTGTTTGAGTAACCCAAATTTAGCTATGGTCGGCAGCAGAAATCCAACCATCACTGGAAGAGAAAATGCTAGGTATTTTGCGAAGGCACTTGCTGCTCATGGGCTTACCATTGTAAGTGGTTTGGCTTTAGGTATCGATGCGGAAGCTCATATAGGCTGTTTGGAGTCAAAGGGGCAAACAATTGCTGTTTTAGGTACTGGAATAGATCGTATCTATCCATACCGTCATACAAAACTTTCGGAGCAGATTGCCCAAAATGGTCTCCTAATGAGCGAGTTTCCTTTAAAAAGCCCACCAATCGCTGGACATTTCCCTAGAAGAAACCGTATAATAAGTGGTTTATCATTGTGCACTTTGGTTGTTGAGTCGGCAATAAAGAGTGGTTCGTTAATCACAGCACGAATGGCGTTGGAACAAAATCGAGATGTTTTGGCGATTCCCGGTTCTATTCATAATCCACTGGCTCGTGGGTGCCATTTCCTGTTACAGCAAGGAGCTAAATTAGTCACTTCAGTTGCTGATGTTCTTGAAGAGTTAGGTATTGATTTACAAGAACAAACAACTGATAAAGCTATTTTACCACTTGCCAGCGGGAATAAAAACCTAGTAAAGTTCATTGGTTTTGAAATGACAACTGTAGATCAGATCATTTTACGTAGCGGATGCACTGTTGAGCAAGTTATAACTGAACTTGCAGAATTAGAAATAGATGGGGCTATTGTATCTGTTCCCGGTGGCTATATGAGGTGTTAGTATATGAAAGATAACTTATTTGAAATGTTATTGAGTTTATTTGAAAAAAGTCTTACGCAGCTGCAAAAAAGCCATAAAACCGCTGAAAAAGATGCAACAGAACTACTAAATGAAGAAGAGAATTCAGCAGCCGAGGAACAAGTTTTGCATTTGAAGTCGCAGCAAGCTCTGTCAACACGAGTATTTACTTATGATGAGCAAATGAAACTGACCAAAGCCAGTTATCAATTTCTCATGCGTATGAAATTGTGGAAAATTCTTAATGCAGAATCTTTTGAAACGATTATGAGTCAATTGCAATTTTCTGAATCTCGTATTGTGACTCTTCAAGAGACTAAATGGACAATAAGAAATGCTTTAGCTAGCGATTTAAATGAAGAGCAGCTGGCTTTTCTAGATTTGGTTCTTTATCAATCAGAAGATGAATTAACATTGCATTAGTAGGGGCTGTTACAATTCTGCTATATTCAACTAATAGATATTGTTGATATTTCATTCTTTAGTATTTATGAAAGCTAAAGACGAAATAGTGAAAAGGATAAGGTTAACGTAACTATGAGTAAACATTTGGTGATTGTAGAGTCACCCGCTAAAGCGAAGACAATTCAAAAATATTTGGGTAGTGATTATGAAGTCCTTGCCTCTTATGGGCATGTCCGTGATCTACCTGCACGCAAGGGGTCAGTTAATCCAGATAATGACTTTGCGATGACTTATGTTCCGCTTGAAAAGAATGCGCGGCATATAGAAACTATTGCAAAAATGCTTAAAAAATCGGATTCCTTATTACTTGCAACGGACCCTGATAGAGAAGGCGAAGCTATTTCTTGGCATATTTATGAATTAATGAAAGAAAAAAATCTAATTAAGGATAAGTCGATACATCGGATTTTTTTCAATGAAATTACAAAGTCAGCCATTCAAGAGGCTATAAATCATCCACGTTCTATTTCCATGGATTTAGTAAATGCCCAACAGGCGCGACGTGCACTAGACTATCTAGTGGGCTTTAATCTTTCTCCTTTGTTGTGGAAGAAAATCAGGAGAGGACTTTCTGCCGGTCGCGTGCAAAGTCCTGCACTGAGACTTATTGTAGAGCGCGAAGAAGAAATTGAACGTTTTGTCGCTCAAGAATACTGGAAAATATTAGCTCAATGCTTACATAACAAATTCTCATTTGAAGCACGTTTAACTCATTACAAAAATGAAAAATTACAGCAATTTACTGTAAATAATGAGGAACAAGCGCAACAGATCAAAGAATTCCTGATTAATCAGGCACAGGGTTCTTTAATTGTTACTCAAATTGAAAAAAAGCAACGTAAACGTAAACCCTCACCGCCCTTTATTACCTCTACTTTGCAACAAGAAGCTGCAAGAAAATTGGGTTTTACAGCACGTAAATCAATGATGGTAGCCCAGCAACTGTATGAGGGTATAGATATAGGTACGGGTACAGTTGGTCTGATCAGCTATATGCGTACTGACTCGGTAAATTTATCTATGGAAGCAGTAGAGGAAATTCGTGAGTTTATTGTGGAGCGTTATGGAGAAAATAATTGTCCAACAAGTCCCAGACTCTACAAAACAAAATCTAAAAATGCTCAAGAGGCACATGAGGCGATTAGGCCTACATCGATTAAACGTACACCAGAGATGGTGCAATCAGCGTTAACTACAGATCAATACAAACTCTACAGTTTGATTTGGAAACGTACTTTAGCTTGTCAGATGGCCGATGCAGTATTAGATACTGTTGCAGTAGATTTAACTAGTGGTGAAGGAAATATTTTTCGTGCCAATGGTTCTACGGTCACTTTCTCAGGATTTCTTTCTGTGTATGAAGAAGGACGTGATGATACTAAGGATGAAGAGAATGAAGGTTCTTTATTACCAGCTATGGCTGTGGGTGAAAAAATTAAAGTAGATGATATATTAGCAAACCAACATTTTACTGAGCCACCACCAAGATATTCAGAAGCAACTTTGGTAAAAGCATTGGAAGAATACGATATTGGTCGCCCATCAACTTATGCATCCATTATTCATACTTTACAGCAGAGAGAATATGTTATTGTGGACAAGAAGCGATTTTTCCCAACTGATGTTGGTCGGATTGTTAATCGTTTCCTCACGAGTTATTTTACCCGTTATGTAGATTATAAATTTACTGCCGAACTTGAAGACACACTGGATGCAGTTGCACGTGGCGAAAAAGAATGGATTCCTGTTTTAGAAGAATTTTGGCAACCTTTTGTGCAACAAATTAAAACTACAGATGAACAAGTGCAGCGCAAAGATGTGACTACGGAAGTTTTGGATGAAGAATGTCCAAAATGCCAAAAACCACTGTCAATAAGATTAGGTAAAAGGGGTCGTTTTATTGGATGCACTGGCTATCCTGAATGTGATTATACACAGGATATAAACGGACAAGATAATGAAAAAAATGAACCTGAAGTTGTTGAGGGTAGAGATTGTCCTTTATGCTCCAATCCTTTGCATATAAAAACAGGACGTTATGGTCGCTTCATTGGTTGTAGCAATTACCCGCAATGCAAACATATGGAGCCTATAGAAAAGCCAGCTGACACAGGGGTGGAATGTCCCAAGTGCCATGAGGCAAAAATATTGCAACGCAAATCAAGAAAAGGAAAAATCTTCTATTCCTGTGGTAATTATCCCAAATGTAATTATGCACTTTGGAATGA
>JACPOX010000320.1 GCA_016191305.1 Legionella longbeachae
ATAATAGGACGAAATTATTTGGTGAATGAACCCAAGTTATCAAATTCTATAGCTAACTGATTTTACTACTTCAGTGTCATTAAATCTGATTATTATGTATTCATGTATTATCCTAAATTCGGCAGTCTACTCTAAGATCAAACTTGCGAATTTAGGATTATACTTTTTCTTGAGAATAGAATGAGTATGGGGAAGATTTCATTTTCCCTATCTTTAATTCATTATTTTCAATATTATTGCGTACATTATAGGCTGATAGTGTTTTAAATGGATTTTTAATGCCAAACGAACAGTTAAATAAGATTTTAAATCTGGAAGAGTTAACAGAATCTTATATTAATGAGATTAGTCCTTATCTCATTTTAAATAATTATCTACTTTTTGAGAATAGTTTTATAGAATTGAAAAACAATAAAAACTCAAGTATGAATTTTGGAATATAAAATTTGGCAACTAAAGCGATTAGGGAAATCTACTACCCGATACTGGGAAGTCTCGCTACAATTGCCAAATTTAGGATGACTACTAAAACTCCTAACCATAAATACTCAATAATCGAGCCTGATTCAATTGCTCAAAAATATGTCTTGCTGGTGCAAAATTTGGATATTGAGTCACTAAATGTTGTAATATCATACGGGATAATATCTCATCGCCTTGATTCCATTCATTTAATGCTTCAAGATACATTAAATCTGCAGTTGTATCAGTGAAAAACAACGCTTTATTCATCATTATAGGTTCGATATAACTGACACGTGCTTGCGATTGCGCTTCCATTCTTTGTAACACCTTACGCGCTTGTTGACTGCCATTATCACTGGCTTGCTGTAATAATTGTTTGCCTTTAGGTAATGAGCGCTCAACTGCTGTGCCTTCCAAATAATAAGTGCCTAATTGATATTGAGCATAAGCATTTTGTCGAAAGGCTAATTTTTCGTACAAACCTGCAGCCAATTTAGGGTTTTTCTCCACACCTAAACCATAATGATACATTCTTGCCAAAGCCAGCATCGCTTTTTCATTATCTTTATCCGCTGCCTGTTGGTAGTAGTTAAGTGCATCATTAAAATCCAGTTTGGTAACTACCCCTGTTTCAGACAATAATCCTAATTGATAAAGGGCATTCGCATTACCTAAATTTGCTGCTTTTTTATACCAAGATAAAGCTTGTTGTGTATCGCGATCTTGACCTAATCCATTAAAATATATTGCCCCTAGTTGATTCATCGCCTCATGAACACCTTCATTTGCGGATGTAACAAACAATTCCCTAGCCTTTTGATAATTAACTGGAGTTCCTTTACCGTATAAGTACATTAAAGCCAAATCATAAGTGCCTAAAGCATAGCCTTGTGTCGCAGCCTGTTCATACGCTTTTAATGCTTGGCTATAATTGTCATCAACTGTTTCATCAAGAAAACCTAAAGCAACTAATGCCTCTGGTAACACTGAAGCTGCTTTTTGATACCATTGCTTAGCTAAATTATAATCCGGTTCACCATTTTCGCCCAGTTGATAGAATTGACCTAACAAGTATTGGGCCTTAGGATTACCTTGTTCTGCTGAAGCAGTATACCAGCGTTGGGCACCAGCCAGATCAGGCTCAGAACCTAAACCTTTTTCCAGCATAAAAGCTAATTTTAATTGCGCGTACTGGTCTCCTTTTTCTGCTAAACCTGTATAAATGCGTTTTGCATCTTGCATTTTTTCAGGATCAGAGTTTCCTGCTAAGTAGTAATCTGCTAAAACAATTCCAGCATGACTATTTCCCAATTCATAAGAATGAATAAGATTTGGTAGAAAGTCTTGACCTGTTTGTTTTTGTAATACCGCCATATTAAAATCAGCATAGGAAAATTTATCATCAACCGATTGTTGTAATTTATCCATCCCTTTAATTTTCTCTTCTGCAACTCCTTTACCTTCTGCAGCATAAGTACCTAAGATAAACTCCCTCACCGCATTTTTTCCAGACTGTTGATACCACGCAATCGCTTGCCCCGGATCAGCACTTACACCAATACCGCGATCGTAAAGTAATCCCAACAACAATGCCGCATTTTCATCCCCGTTAGCTGCTTGTTCCTTGGCAATTCGAAAAGCTTGCGCTTGTCTTTGTTTATCCTGATCCATTGCATTATAAAATGCGAGCGGCAATAATGCTTGAGAAACGCCACGATCTACTGCTCCTTGGTATAATTGACGAATCAATGCTATTTTATGTTTTCGAACCGTTGTACTTAAAGCACCATCATCTTGACGTGCCAAACTATCAGCCAATTCATACTCTGCAGGCCCATAATTATTAGCTGCTGCTAAATACAACATAGAATTTGCTTGTTCCGGATTAGGCTGAATGTATACGGTGCCATCTTCACCAGTAATTCCTTGTGTCAGAATTCTAGCGAGAACATATTGAGATTTTTTATTCCCTTTAAACGCTGCATCAGTAAAGTCATTCAAAGCCAGTTGATAATCATTTTTATCTTTGGCATGTAACAAATATAAAATACCTAAATTGTACTCAGCTCCCAAATGTTGCTGTTGCGCTGCATTTTGGTAAAAAATAATCGCTGAAGGATCACTTTGTGCTACGCCTATGCCATATTGGAACATTTGTCCTATTTGAAATTGTGATTCAGCATCACCTAATATTGCTCTAGAATACAAATTATTAAATACCGATCTGTAATTAAGTTGGGCTTGCCACCCATTTGTCCACAAGTCCATTACGCTTGCCTGGGAATGATCATCGAAATCGTAATAATCAGCATCGATATATGGTACAGGTAAATTCATATGATTTAGAACAGAACTATTTGTTCTATCAAGAGCTGCCAACTGCTCATTTAAGGGATATCTGGGGTAAGTCCATTGATTTGCCTGAAATCCAGGATTTTTGCGCAACAGCGCATCATAAAAACTGGTTATTGGTACCTCATTTGGCTGTACCAATTCAAATTGTGGCTGAAATATAGACTGGCGAGAAACTTTTTTCAGTTTAGGCCCCTGATTATAAGCAAAATCCCCTAAGACAGTTGGATTACTCCAAGCGCTTAAAATCCCTTTCATCTGAAAATCAGTCTGCTCTAATTTATCTGTCGCGCCGCTACTTAACCACAGTGCTGCCTGAGCTAGGGCTGACTCTTGATTTTTTGCACTTTCATCTTGATTGGCTTGATTCAACCATTGTTTTGCCAAAGCAGGATCAACATCTACACCAATTCCTTTTTGATACATTTCAGCGAGCTCGCGTTTTCCTTGCGGTAATCCATCCTGAGCGGCTTTTAATGTCCACATAAATGCTGTTTTTGGATCATAAATTTCGCTTTTTTGCTGTAGATAAACATGCGCTAAATCTAGATATGCTTCATCATTTTGATAATTTGAGGCTTTCTTAAACCATTCTATGGCTTGTTCTTTTTGATTTTGATCCAAGGCCAATTTTCCAAGAGCAACCATTGCAGGAGCAAAACCTTTGCTTGCAGCCTGGTTCAATAAATCCATTCCCTTAGTTTCATCTTTATTAACCAACCTTCCTTCAAGATAAAGTTCACCCAGCTTGGTTAATGCTTGAGGATTACCATTAGTAATTGATTTATTTAACCAAATAAGTCCTAATTTTTGATTTGATGAATTGCGACTATTAATAAAGTTTTCTGCTAAAGTAAACTGCGCAATTGAATTACCATTTTTTGCCGCATTAATGTAAAAGCGATTGGCCGTATCAACATTTTTCTTTACTCCAACCCCATACATATAAGCCGCAGCAGTATACATTTGAGCATCTACATCACCAGCATCAGCCGCTTTTTTAAACCACTCCAAAGCTTGCTGCGGGTCCTTTTCATGTAATAAAGTATATTTGGCTATAAGTTGAATTGCGGGCAAATAACCTTTTTGCGCAGCTTGGGTAAAATACCGCACTGCCAATTGATTGTTTTTTAATTGTCCATATCCATAAAGATAAATCCGACCTAAATAATAATCAGCAACCGCGTTTTTTCCTGATTGCGTCATTAAGGGCTCTATAGCTTTATTATAATTCCCTAGTCGATAAGCACTGAAATCATCAGCAAAAGCGTGTTGCCCGGCTGATGCGACAAACAAACATACCCAAGGTACTAACGATTTCATGAAAATTCTCCCTCTTTGTACGGCAATTTAACCTGAATTTTTAGTGTCCTATTTTCAGAGTTATACCCCAGGTATAATGCCATAATGCACTACTTCATTAACTGCCCCGTTGCGAGTAGTGCTATCAACCACCCAAAAATTGCCTTTATTATTCAAACCAAATTTTACATTTACATATTCGCATACTTTAATTGTATCTGCACAGTCAATAATTTTTCCATAGGATGCTTTTCCATCACCTAAAGTACAAATAAATTTAACTAAAGGTTCTCCTGTAGCTAAAGCAGCCCATTGCTTGCCGTTAATAGTATGATTGACACGAGTAGTGTACTCACTGTCTTCATCACGCATTTGATATAAACTGACAGTCTGGGGTGATTTATTAAAAAAGAAATACAAGGATTGCAAAGCACCTTCTTTTCCTGGAAAAAGAGACAATACTTTTAAGCTTTCTTTATACCCCACTGGCCGGCAGCCTATGGGAAAACGAGCTTCTTCTTTTTCTGCTTTAACTTGAGCATCTTCCGCTTTATCCTTTTTTAAATTGGCAGCGGCCTCAAGATTAGTTGATAATAAGCCCAACAAAAGCATCAATGAAACAGGAGGGAATTTTTTTATTATATTCATCATTTTCTCACTCACTATCATTTATTGGACGTACAATAACTGTTGTACCCCGAAAATTATTTCGTTCACTGGATAACTCAACGAAACTTTCATTTAACCATTTGGCATCCGTAGTAAACATGCGTACACA
>JACPOX010000321.1 GCA_016191305.1 Legionella longbeachae
CGGAATGGTAAGTTCACGCTTAATGTTTGCTATTTGCCTGAAATCCGAGGCAATATCGTAATCATCTATCCAGCGACGTCCATGTACAATCAGAGCATCTGCCCCTGCTTCTTCTATTTTTTTCGCCAGCATCACATCTTTTTCATTGCCTTGAATACGGATTTTGATGGTCAGAGGAATAGTAATCGCCGCGCGTACGATGTTGATGATTTCTACTAATTGCTTTGGCTTTTCAAGTAAAGCGCTTCCTGCGCCTTTTTTACGTATCTTAGGTTTAGGGCAACCGCAATTAATATCAATAATATCCGCCCCTTGAAGCTGTAATTGTTGTGCTGCTTGAGCCAATATAAACGGCTCTGTGCCAGAAATTTGATAAGCTAGGAGCCGTTCTTCTGGCGCTCTATATCTATATCGTGAATTCGCTAAGTGCTTGTGCAGAATATCCTGGGCTGAGCTCATTTCCGTAACACAATAGGCAGGAGGAATGTATTGATTAAATAATGTTCTGAAAGGGGCGCAACTATAACCTGCCAAAGGACCTTGTATTAGCCGATTAGGTAGTGTTAAAGTGCCAATTTTGAAAGAACTGTTAATAAATGCGTGCATCGGCAAATTTTAACACATGTGAAAAGAAATCGAATCAACAAGGAATATTTTCTTTATGGACAAACGTTATTTATCTCCTTTGGAAATGCTAAATATCGCGACACAGCATGCCTACGCAGCAGATTATTTGCTGCAACAAGTGACTCATAAAACAATTCACCAAGAGAATGTTTTATCACCATTGACTCCAGTTACTTCCTTGATGTATCAAGCGTTTCAACTCACATTAAAAGCTTATTGTTTACATGATCACCGTCCCGTTAAAGAATATAAAAAACTCATGGAACTTGTCGAATTAAACAGTCATCTAGGATTTTCTAGCCAAGAAATATCTTTATTAAAAACCCTGACAAAACAACAGTCTTTTCTTAAAGGAACTGATTATGATTTATGGGACAATCAACAGCAATTTCATGTTTTTTGCGCAGAAATTCTTTCTCTGTATGAGAAATTACAATTAATGATGCCCTTGGAATTACAACCTGACTATCAAGAATAATGCGCAAATAATAGTCGAAATCATTTGCAGTACTTGGCATCTAATGTAATTCACGTTAGGATAGCTTCATTGTAACTATTCACCTAATGGCGTCAACTTAAGGAAAAGTAGCTGGATGGAGCGCTGTGCGCGTCCGGGAACCCCGCGAAGCGGTACATTATGGTACTCCATCCAAGCTACCTTTGATATAGATTCAAAAAGTTGGTGAATAGATACGGTTTTTTATAAAAAGTCCATTGACGTTATTTATTTAAGGTAGATACTATGGAGCATGTAGAAGACAATAAAACTGAAAATTCTGTGCAACAAAAAATAGCGCAGTTAAGCCATCACTTAAATTCGCGAATTTTAGGCCAAAAAGGATTAATCTCACGGTTGTTAATCGCCTTACTTGCTGATGGCCATTTATTAGTTGAAGGAGCGCCAGGATTAGCTAAAACTCGTGCTGTTAAAGAATTATCCGATGGAGTTGAAGGTAATTTTCATCGCATTCAGTTCACGCCCGATCTTTTACCAGGGGATCTTACTGGTACAGATATATACCATCCCCAAAATGGTTCATTTGTATTTCAACCTGGTCCAATATTTCATCATCTATTATTGGCAGATGAAATTAACCGCGCTCCCGCAAAAGTACAATCTGCTTTATTGGAAGCTATGGCAGAAAGACAAGTGACCATAGGCGGCAAAACCTACCCTTTACCTGAATTATTTTTGGTCATGGCCACACAAAACCCTATTGAGCAAGAAGGGACTTATCCCTTACC
>JACPOX010000322.1 GCA_016191305.1 Legionella longbeachae
AAACAGCCATCGAACACTATAAGCCGGTTTGGAAAATGGTCATTGAAGATTTTGTTAACGAACATAAACCCACGGGATTACAATTTACTCTCAATGATAACGGTGCAACACCGGCAGTTGTTTTATTACGTCTAGGCCAGGCTCTGGAATCTTTTCAAGGACATTACAAAATTGGAAGTAATTATCAGGAACTGGATGCACGTGAACGAATCAAAGCTATTTTTGATAAAGATTCATTTGTTGAATGGCTTGCTGATGAAAAACTGTATAGTCCTCATTTGGCTGCCTTAAATTTACCCGGGGAAGCGGATGATGGTATTGTCATTGGTTCGGTTTTTTTAGAAGGGCGAAAGGTATTAGTTGCTGCTCAGCAAAAAGATTTTATGGGGGGGGCTGTTGGTGAAATTCATGGTGCAAAACTCACAGGTCTATTTAAGGCAGCAATCGTGGCTAAAGCTTCAGCTGTAATTGTTCTGATTGATAGTGGCGGTGTACGTTTGCATGAAGCAAATGCTGGAGAAATTTCGATTTCCGAAACAATTCGGGCTATTTTTGATGCAAGAAATCAAGGAGTGATGACCATAGGGGTTGTGTGTGGGAAAAATGGCGCTTTTGGTGGTATGGGAATTATTTCTGCATGTATGGATTATCTTATTATTAATGAAATGGGGCGCATTGGGGTTTCTGGGCCTGAGGTAATTCAAGCAGTTGCGGGAACTGAAGCTTTTAACTCAGCGGATAAGGCACTTGTTTGGCGAGTTTATGGAGGCAAAACTCGTTATTTACAGGATGTTGTTCCATGTTTTGTGAGTTCTGATGTTCTGGTGATTCGCGCTAAGCTTATTGCCGCACTGGATAAGAAAGTCCCGTTGAATCTTCATTCAATAAAACAAAAACATAATTTATTGAAAAAACGTTTTCAAGATACCTTAGGGTATGAAGAAGAGGGAAGTTACTTAAGAAAAATCGAGCCACAATGTGCAGATGCCATTTTTGATATGAATGATGAATCCTTTTTAAAAATAGCCCAAACAATAAGGAAGAAGGAATGATCGCGTTAAAGGATCTCTTACAACAGCTATTTTCTCAGGAAATCACATTAGCAGAAAGACAATCGGTTGTTTTTGGCCAAGCGATCCTTAATCAGCATCCAATTCATATCCTTGGAGTTAAGGAATCAACATTTTTAGGTGTGGAACAAGCACTTATTATGGCAGAAAAAGTAATCGAAATTATTGAAAGTCAATCAAAAGCTCCTGTATTGCTTTTAGTCGATGTGGCCGGCCAAGAATTATCTATGCGTGATGAATGGCTGGGTATGCATCAATATTTTGGACATTTACTCGAAAGTCTTGAATGTTTGCGCTTACAGGGAAACACTCTGATATCAGTGGTTTATAATCAGGCTTTAGGTGGGGCTTTTATTGCCTATGGT
>JACPOX010000323.1 GCA_016191305.1 Legionella longbeachae
CCAAGCAACAATTCTATTGTGCCTGTGTTGGTACTTTTCTAAAGGTACCATTAGGTAGTATTGCCATTATCGAAGATTTATTAATGACAATAATGGCATTAGTAATGATTATTCAAATAGTTTATTTTTAATTTTGAAAGGTATATATATGAAAATTTCTCTTAAAAAACTTTTGCTTATTTTAACTGTTACAGTTAATTTAGTATGGGCAGCTGATAATATGAACGGCATGGACATGAGTAATATGGATATGTCAAACATGAAAGGTATGTCAAGTAGTGCTCATGCCAAAATGAAAGCACAAAACAAAAAGAATGCAAGTAATACGGCTGCACAAAAGTAAACATAGCATTAATTTAAGGCTAACTATTTGCTGATAATATTATAAGGTTTTATCCATGCTAACTTCATTAAAGCAGTTTTCAATTATACCGAATATCCATCCGATATTTGTTCACTTTACAATTGCTACGGTAAGTATATCTTTTATATTCCACATATTTTATTTACTAGGGAGTTATAGATATAAGCGTAGCACTTTAGTAAGTGAATTGGGTATTGTGGCTCGCTGGTGTTTGTGGTTAGCTGGATTATTCAGTATTTTAACTGTTTTAGCTGGTTTGCATGCTTATTACACGGTACTACATGATGAAGCTGGTCATTTAGCTATGCAAACCCACCGTAATTCAGCAATTATTTCTTTTGTTTTAATTTTATTGGCTACAACTATCTCAATTGGCCAATATAGAAGAAAATCAGAGCCCAACCATCTTTTGCTCTTAATTTTATTTATTACCCAAATTTCAGTATTAACAACCGGATATTTAGGTGGCGAAGTAGTGTATCGCTATGGTATTAGTGTAATTAAAGCACAAACGTCAGATATGCAATTAAGTCATAATCATCATCATGATAATAAGACTTCAGAACAATCTGCTAATCAAAAAATGAATGGCATGGACATGTCCAAAATGGATATGGGGCACGACCATGAGAATAATGACAAAACCAATGAAGATAAAACCCAAAATACGCCAAATAATAAAGCTCCAATTTATTGGATTGATCCAATGGAACCAAATGTACATTATGCTAAACCTGGTAAATCTGCAATGGGTATGGAATTAGTCCCGGTATATTCTAAACCCAAAGATGATAACCAGCCTAAAAATAGCATTAAACTTCCTCAAGGATACGTTAATAATCTAGGTGTAGTTACTGTGCCGGTGGTAAGTAGTAATCTTGCAAATCAAATTTCAACATATGCATATGTTGAAATTTGATTTGCAAGATTACCTCAGTTTTTGAAAAACAGGCACAATGGTTAAAGATTGGGAATGAAGCAATTGCAAAATTTGCTACTTATCCGGATAAGACCTGGCAAGGTACTGTAGAATATATTTATCCGCAAGTTGACCCGCAAACCCGCTCATTAAAAGCCAGGTTACGATTTGATAACCCTGGTCTAGCGCTAAAACCAAATATGTATGGCAACATTACCATTGCTACCAGCCCTAAACTTGGCAAATTAAGTATTCCTGAAGAAGCTGTTATAAGAGGCACAAATGGAAACCTGGTAATTGTGGCATTAGGTAATGGCGTATTTCAAGTACGTAAGATAACTCTTGGCAATGAAACAAATGGGCAGGTAGAGGTTTTATCTGGTCTAAATTCGGGTGAATCTGTGGTTAAATCTGGTGAATTTATGCTTGATTCTGAAGCTAATTTGAATTCTGCTTTAGATAAGATTGATAGTTCAGAAGGTACACCACATGATTAGGAAAGTTATTAACTGGTCTATTCAGTATAGATTTTTACTATTAATTGGGACACTATTATTTATAGTATTAGGAATATTTTATGCCAGGCAAACTACAGTAGATGCAATCCCTGATCTATCTGATGTTCAGGTAATAATCCAGGCAGATTATCCAGGACAAGCTCCTAATGTTGTAGAAGATCAAGTAACATATCCATTAACCACTGCTATGCTGGCAGTACCAGGTGCTGTATCAGTACGTGGAATATCTGGGTTTGGAGTATCTTATGTATATATTATTTTTAAAGATGGTACTGACTTATATTGGGCACGTTCCAGAGTTTTAGAATATCTTAGTCAAATTAACAGTAAGTTGCCCAAACAAGTCAATATCTCCCTGGGACCTGATGCAACCGGAGTTGGCTGGATTTATGAGTATGCCTTAGTTGATAGAACCAATCAACATGATTTATGGCAAATGACTAGTTTACAAAATTGGTTTCTTAAATTTGAATTACAAAAAGTTCCTGGGGTTGCTGAAGTAGCAACTATTGGTGGTATGGTAAAACAGTATCAGGTAATTGTTGATCCAGATAAACTTCGTGCCTATGGAATAACACTATCCCAAATTCAGGCTGCAATTCAAAATGGAAATAGCGATGGTGGTGGTTCGGTAGTTGAAATGGGTGATGCTGAATACATGATACGCTCTAGTGGTTTTATTCATAGTATTCAGGATATCCAAAATATACCAGTTAGTATTGGTGCTAATGGAACTCCAATTTTACTTAAAGATGTAGCACTTATCCAACTAGGCCCACAAGCACGGCGTGGTATAGCTGAATTAAATGGCCAGGGTGAAGTGGTTGGTGGAGTGATTGTTATGCGCTCTGGGCAAAATGCGATGCAAACTATTGAAAATGTTAAATCAAAGCTTCAGCAGATTAAAGCAGGGCTACCTCA
>JACPOX010000268.1 GCA_016191305.1 Legionella longbeachae
AATCAATTTTTTAATTGGATGAACGAAGTAGATAAAAAAGAGGTTGAAGTTGTTTTCCAAAAAATTAATGCAATTACAAAACCCAGATATCTTTTAGAAGATTATATTTTATATATGGTGCAAGTCCAAAATAATCAAGATCCCTTATTTATGACACGGTTGAGTTTGGTAAAACGGTTTCTTAGTTATTTATATGAACAAACTGAATTGACACTGGAAGTTTCTAAAGAAATTGCAACTTATGTAACTGCGATTCGTGAAAAGTCGCCTGACAAGCGGGAAGAAGAATTTTTAGATAATATTTCTCCACGTTCTACTTTGGAAAATACCGTGCGCTTTGTTACTGGCTTAGGAATGGGTTTTTTTAGAATAGTTTTGCAAAAGAAATCGCTAAGTGAACTTATTTCCGGAGTATCAGCTCCGAAGAATTAACTAAAATCGTTGTTAATTAAAATGATTCATTTGTTATATATACTAGCTTGTATTTCATTAAGATTCACATCGGTACATTTTTTAATCGTTCGAGCGAGATGCTCCATAGATTTTTTGCAGAGATCGCGATTATAAGGAGACTTTTCGTTGCAAAAAAAACTTCTCTTTTCTAGAGCTTTCTTAAGTGACTCTTCACATTTTATTTTTTTATTTTCCGACGTATTTCCATTTTTGCTCATTTTTATTTTCTCGCCTTATGCTCGTCTAAAACTAAGTGGGTAATGCGATATTGAAAAGTTCTATTCGTTACTTAAGCGTCTACCATATCGCGCATAGCTGAATTATAGGCTTGTCGTTCACGCAGGCGGTATTTATCTCTGTTTTGGCTTAATGCCACTATAGAAAATTAAGTTAAGGATTTTGTAGGTTGGGCCTGGCCCAACCTACATTTTAAAGCCACTTTTTACTTAACTTAATGGCAGTGGCCTGACGGCTATGCGCATGAAGCACGATGGAGATGTCGAATGGAATATATGTCAAACTCTAATTATTAATCTGCTTTTTTAGCGCCTAATTTTTCTTTAATACGAGCAGCACGACCAGCTAAATTACGTAGGTAATAAAGTTTGGCACGACGTACATCACCCCGTCTTTTTACGGTAATGCTATCAACAATAGGGCTGTAGGTTTGAAATACGCGTTCAACGCCAACGTTGTGAGAAATTTTACGGACAGTGAACGCAGAATTTAAACCACGATTACGTTTTGCTATAACAACACCTTCAAAAGCCTGTAAACGTTCACGAGTTCCTTCAATTACTTTCACTTGAACCAATACAGTATCTCCTGGATTGAAATCAGGAATTTCTTTGCCTTGCATTTGCTCAGCATTTAGTTGGTCAATAATATTAGTCATGGACTACTCCTCAAATTGGTTGACCCCTTAGGAATCACCGTGTTCATACTTAAACTCAGCAAGCAATTGCTTATCTGTTTCACTTAACTGTATTTTTGCAAGCAAATCTGGTCGTTTAATCCAGGTTTTACCCAGAGATTGTTTTCTTCGCCACAGTTCAATATCTTTGTGGTTACCACTTAATAAAACA
>JACPOX010000269.1 GCA_016191305.1 Legionella longbeachae
AGCTACAATACTGTTTAGCAAAATCTTGATATTTACTTCTTTGTCAGAACAGTTCACACCTCCAGAGTTATCAATAAAGTCTGTATATACCATTCCACCATTCAAAGAGTACTCAACACGTGCTAACTGGGTCAATCCAAGATTACCGCCTTCGCCAACAACTTTACATCGAAGCTGTTTTGCATTTACTCGTGTGGCATCGTTGGTCCGATCACCAACTTGAGCATTCGATTCATTACTTGCTTTTACATAAGTACCAATTCCGGCACTCCAAAGCAAATCAACTTTGGCTTTTAAAATAGCTTTAATCAACTCATTTGGTTCTATTTCGGTCTGCTTAATTCCAAAAACTGATTGCATTTCTTTGCTGAGCGGAATCGATTTTGCACTACGATTAAATACACCACCACCCTTGGAAATAAGCTTTTTATCATAATCAGTCCAATTGGAGCGAGGCAAATAAAACAAACGCTCACGTTCTTTAAAACTTTTTTCAGCATTAGGGGAAGGATCAATAAAAATATGGATATGGTTAAACGCAGCTACTAATTTAATATGTTTTGATAAGAGCATGCCGTTCCCAAAAACATCTCCGGCCATATCTCCAATGCCTACGACAGTAAAGTCATTGTTTTCAATGTCAATATCCAGTTCATAGAAATGACGTTTTACTGACTCCCAAGCTCCTTTAGCGGTAATACCCATTTTCTTATGGTCATAGCCGACTGAACCACCAGATGCAAAAGCATCACCTAGCCAAAAACCATATTCTAATGAGATGGCATTAGCGAGATCTGAAAAGGTGGCCGTACCCTTATCAGCTGCAACAACTAGATAAGGATCATCTTCATCAAAACATACTACGTTTTCAGGTTTAACTACCTTACCTTCAACATAATTATCAGTAATATCAAGCAAGCCACGAATAAACAATTGATAACAACCAATACCTTCCGCCATTATTTCTTCGCGCGTACCATTAGTAGGTAAAAGTTTGGGGACAAAGCCACCTTTGGCACCACTGGGTACGATCACTGAGTTTTTTACTTGTTGGGCTTTCATTAATCCTAAGATTTCAGTACGAAAATCTTCTCGACGATCAGACCAACGTAATCCTCCGCGCGCTACTTTACCGCAACGCAAGTGAACTCCTTCAAAACGTGGCGAATATACAAAAATTTCAAACATAGGATGAGGTTTAGGCAAACCAGGAATAATTTTGCTATTTAATTTCACTGAAATATAAGGTTTATGATGACCATTTTTCTCAATTTGGTGAAAGTTGGTACGCAATGTTGCGCTAATTGCATGAATATATTGTCTAATTATTTTATCTTCATCAAGATTAGATACTGAATCGAGATCAGCTAAAATTTCAATTGATAAATCTGCAAAACGATCTTCTCTATTAAGATCATTGGCAGGATTACATCGAATTTTAAATAGTTCCACCAATTTTTTAGCGATAGCCACATTATTATTTAGGGCACCTTCCATATAATACTGACTAAAAATAAATCCAATTTGTTTAAAATATTTAGCATAAGTACGTAGAATAGCAACTTCGCGCCAGTCAAGACCTGCGGCTAAAACTAACTGATTGAAGCCATCATTCTCCGCTTCACCAAACCAAACTTTGGCAAAATTGCATGGTAAATTCATTAATCCAGGCAACTTTCCCATCTGCAAATTTTAAAGGATATGGACGTTCGCTAATTGCACGCAAGCCTAGATTTTCTAGTATAGGCAAGACATCTGACAAAGGAATAGTTGTATCATGTTGATACACTTTTAATCTAAAACTATTTTCTGATTCATCTAATGGTTTATAAAAATTAATTCCTAAAGGTTTCTCTGGTGTAAGTAGCTCAATATGCTTAATATCATAAACTGCTGTTCTTGCTGAGAACATATCACAATACGCAACAGGAAATGTATTTTTGTATTTTGCATACAGACTATTTGCTTGTTCTTCACCATAAGACTCATATAAATGAGTTTGCAAATCGTCTGTCCATGAGCGACCCGCTTCTATTAATTTCTGTTCAATTTCTTTTAAATCATAATCTGGATAGTTTTCTGGATTTATTTTAATAATAAAATTAACCCGGGCGAGAATAGACTCACTAAATTCAGTGGAATAAGTAGTTTCAACTGAGTTAAAACTTTCATCAAGAATTTTTTTCATGGCCATTCTTAATTCAGTATTTATTCTATCTTTAGGAACATACACGAGACAAGAGACAAATCTGTGATATACATCCATGCGTGCAAATAAACGAATACGTTTTCTGTCTTGCATGTAAAAAATACCCATTGCAATTTCAAGAAGTTCATCCTCTGAACCCTGAATCAAATCATCTCGAGGAAGTGTTTCAAGAATATTTAATAAAACCTTGCCGGCATGACTGCGTGGATTGAGTTTAGAATTTTCCATAATGAGTGCAACTTTGCGACGCAAAAATGGAATTTGCTTGGGATTCGTGTGATAGGCTGCAGAAGTATAAAGGCCAATGATTCTTCTTTCACCAATAACCTTCCCTTGTGCGTTAAAACGTTTGATACCTATATAATCGGTATAGGCATCACGATGCACGCTAGCTAAAGTATTTGTTTTTGAGGTTACTAAAATACGCGGAGATAAAGTAAATTCACGAACTTCAGGTGTCATAGCAGAAATACTAAGTGAATTTGATTTGGTAAGACTTTCGCGTAAAAGTCCTAAACCAGTGTTTGGAATAGCTTGTAGAACTGTTTCTTTTCCTTTTTCGATCAGCTCATAATCTTTCGTACCTAAAAAGGTAAAATGATGATCTTCAATCCAATGTAGAAATGCTTTTGTCTCTTCCACTTCATCCAAATCAAGCCCCGAAGCCACTTTATCAATCTCGATAATTGCTTCACGGACCTCAGCTCGCATTTTTTCCCAATCCTCAAATACAACTCGGTTATCTTCAAGAGCTCTTTCACATTCTTTATGCAATTTTTCAAGTATCTTCGGATCTGTTTGCCGATCAATTTCCAGTAAAATTGGAGCTTCATGAATTACATTTTGTTCATCCACTAACTGATTACGAGGCAAAATTTCAGTGATATGATGATTTTTATCTCTTTTTACTCGAATGCCTCCCATATGGATAGTCAAATGAGATGATAGTCCCATTCTGTGAATCACAAGACGAATAGAATCAACCAGAAATGGCATATCATCACAAATAACTTCAATTACCGTATGCGTCGTCTGCCATCCATGCACTTCAAAGTCTGGATTATAAATCCTAATTTTTGTTTCATGTGGTGCTCGTTCGCTAATTAGGGACCAAAAATTGATTACAGCCCCATAAAGATCATCAATGCTCCAAGCACTTAGATCTTCCATGGCTACTGTGCCAAACATTTGTTTTGCAAATTCGGCGCAGAGCTCGACTTGATCGCCAACCATAGAACTTTTAATTCTATCTACAATGGCTTCAATTAATACATCTTTACCTTCTTCAAATTTATAAGACATTGGTTTACCCCGTCGATTTTGTCTCAGCTCTACAGCGAGTATTATAATTTTATTGTAGCTAGCCATTCGGACACAAGCAGTATATCCGCAGATTGTGTTACAAATGG
>JACPOX010000270.1 GCA_016191305.1 Legionella longbeachae
AACGCCCATTTATCCAACTCAAGCAGATCTTTAACTTGCACGCAATCAACTGTTGGATCAAAATCAAATAAATTGGCTAATAGAAAGCGAGCGGTATTGCGGATTCTTCGATAAGCATCCGCATTACGCTTAATAATTTCATCAGAAATACTTACTTCATGGCGATAATCAGTTGAAGCTACCCATAAGCGTAAAATATCGGCTCCATGTTGTTTTACGAGCTGATCCAAAGCAACATAATTTCCTTTAGATTTAGAAAGTTTTTTGCCCTCTGCATCTACGGTATAACCGTGAGTTAAGACTGTTTTATAAGGAGACGCCCCATACATGGCAACTGAAGTAGTTAATGATGAGTTAAACCACCCACGATGTTGATCCGAACCTTCAAAATAAACATCCGCTGGAAAATTTAAGTCCTTATTTTGTTGTAAGACACAAAAATGAGTCACACCTGAATCAAACCAGACATCCATGGTATCATTAATTTTATCGTAGAACTCCGCATCTGCACCAAGTAACTCCTTCGCATCCATTTCAAACCAAGCATCTATACCTGATTTTTCAATAAGCACAGCGACCTTTTCAATAAGTTCAAGGGTGTTAGGATGAAGCTCTCGAGTAGTGTTATGTACAAATAAAGGCATAGGAGTACCCCATGCTCTTTGTCTTGATATACACCAGTCAGGTCTATTCTCAACCATGTTGTGAATGCGAGCTTTACCCCAATCAGGCACCCAAGTCACCTTTTCCACTTCTTTAACAATCTCTTGTCTTAACTGACTTTTATCCATAGAGATAAACCATTGGGGTGTAGCAAGAAAAATCATGGGTGATTTATGTCGCCAACAATGAGGGTAACTGTGTCTGATGTTTTCTTTGGCTAAAAGGACAGCTTTTTCAGCCAAAACAGATAAAATAGTATCGTTAGCTTTTAATACAGAAAGCCCTGCAAAAAGCTCCACATCTTCTGCAAAACAACCATTTGCTTTAACCGGGTTAATTAGAGGCAAATTGTATGCCTTCCCGATCACATAATCATCTGGTCCATGAGCAGGTGCCGTGTGAACACATCCTGTACCCGATTCAGTAGTAACATGCTCCCCTAATATTACTGGCACAATACGTTCATAAAAAGGATGTTTTAATGTTAAAAGCTCAAAGACCTCCCCTTTTGCAGAACCGTGAATCTTATATTCACTTATGCCATAACGAAGCATTGCAGATTCAACCAAATCAGTAGCGAGTATCAAATAAGCATCCCCTGTATCAACCAAAGAATATTCAATAGTAGGATGCAAACACACGGCTTCATTCCCCGGTAAACTCCATGGAGTAGTAGTCCAGATAGGAAGACTCACGGGTTTTATTTCAATTTTTAACTTAAAGCGATTAATAAATTCTTCAGAATTTACTGCAGAAAATGCAACATCAATAGACGACGAAGTTTTTTCATCATAGTCAACTTCTGCTTCAGCCAAGGCCGAACCACAATCAATGCACCAATGAACTGGTTTAAAACCTTGTTGTAGATGACCATTTTTGATTATCAACCCCAAAGCTCTGACGATATTGGCCTCATAACGAAAATCCATAGTGACATAAGGATTATACCAATCTCCAAGTACCCCAAGTCGCTGAAACTCATCGCGTTGAATATCAATTTGACTGCTTGCATACTCACGACATTTGGCACGAAATGCACTGGCAGATACTTTAGCACCAACTCTTCCTATCTTTTTTTCTACATTCAGCTCAATAGGTAGTCCATGGCAATCCCAGCCAGGGACAAAAGGAGCATCATATCCACTTAAGGATTTAGATTTAATGATAATATCTTTGAGTATTTTATTTAATGCATGCCCACAATGTAGATGGCCGTTCGCGTACGGAGGACCGTCATGCAAAATGAATCGCTTACTCCCTGAACGGGCTTGACGAATCTTTTCATATACTTTTTTTTCCTTCCAATTTGATAAGACTTCTGGCTCGCGGTTTGCTAAGCTTGCCTTCATTGGAAATGAAGTATTAGGGAGATTTAATGTATCTTTATATTCTGCCATAAGGGTTCACTCTGCGAAAATCGTTAAATTCTTGACGAATGCTTTCGCCACCACAATATCATCATGAATCTGCGCAATCAAAGCATCCACCGAAGTGAATTTAACCTCATCACGCAATTTGTGCAAGAAAAATACTTGCAATAACTCACCATATATCGATTGATCAAAATCGAATAAATGAACTTCCAAAATATTCTTACTACCATCTACTGTAGGACGTTTACCTACATTAGCAACACCATATAGCATTTGAGAGGCCACACGAACCTGTACTACAAATACACCTTGTAAAGGAAGCGAGTAACGCTGAAGAGCAAGATTCGCAGTAGGAATCCCCCATTGGCGCCCACGTCCATCCCCATGCAATACTCGTCCACAGATACTGTATGTTCGACCTAAATATTTTGCTGCTCCATCAAGATCACCTTGCTGCAAGGCCATTCTTATTTTTGTTGAACTGATTCGATCTTCATTAATACAAAAATTAGAATAAATAGTAACATCACAAGCGTATTCTGTACTAAGCACTTTCAACAAATGAACATCTCCTTCCCTATTTTTGCCAAAACGAAAATCCTCACCTACAAGTAGATGCTTTACATTTAATATAGAAAATAGATAAGTACGAGCAAAATCAGATGCAGAGGTTTGCGCCAAAAAATGATTAAATTTAATGCAATAAATGTAATCAATCTGACAATCGCGCAATACTTCCAGCTTTTCTCTTAAACTAGACAAGCGTGCAGGGGCCTTCTCCTGCTGAAAATACTCTCGAGGTTGAGGCTCAAATAAAATAAGAACTAAGGGCAATTTAAGAATGGTTGCTTTATGTCTTAAAGTCTTAATAAGATTTTGATGGCCTAAATGTACCCCATCAAAATTACCAATAGTTGCTACCACACCTTTGTCGAAAACAGAAAAATGTTGAATACCACGCAGCAATTTCATGAGTAATTTATCTTTAATCAAAAATAATAGTATACTGGTTTTCTAGTCTCTTGAGAAATAATAAGAATATATTCAATTTCATATTTTCAATAAAAATGGAAAATAAAACTACTTTCAAAAAACCATTTAAATTCCTACGAAAAACAAAAAACTAAACTAGAGTTCGAAAAATACACAAAATAAAAGAAGAAAAATTACTTTATTTTAATAGAGTCTGTTGATCATTGTCCTACGCAACCTACGTGCCTCGCTTGTTTGTTAATTATTACTTAAGCATAGCCATGTTATCATTGCTCAAATTTTAAGCGAAATAGTCTATTTGTATTCAATTTTAATTTTTAAATTACAAATAATTAAGGAGTAACCATGCAGCCGTCAAATAATAACGATGATAACAGTTTATCAGATTTTTCAAAGCTTCCATCTCAGGTGCAACAATATCTTGTTTCTTTTTCGGATATTAAAACGATTACTTTATTTGGAATGTGTTCAACTAAAAGTAATCAACAGTCTAATAACATCCTTAAATTTAAATATGCAAAACTATTTGGATGTGAAGCTTCTTCGGTTGAAGAGGCAAGATTACATTTAAAATTGCTGGAATATTATTATGAGCATTTAGCGCATCAAAACACGGCAATGACAGATCCAATTATTGATAATCAACAAAAAATACAGACCGCCTTGCAGCATTTGTTGATGCAAGCACCGCTACAAGTAAAAATAAAATTGCTAGAAAACGTTGCTACTCTGTTTGGAATTGAGAATTTTGAACATGGTAATACCACGCTTTCATTAAACGTGTCCTCAGTAAACACATCGTTATATGGAAGTCATAAGATTTGTGAAGATAAATTATTTAATTTTTTTGATAAGGCAATAAAGAAGAATTCTACTTCTATTCATTATTTATCTCTTCCAGACTTTGATATGCCTGCTTCATCTATTGGAATACATGAAACTCCTTATTTCATTATGAATATCGATCAATTAATTGAATCTAATGCTTGGGAAATTAGCCAGTGTGATGTGAATAAAAACCTCGTTAAAGATTGCTGTTTAGCCTTGTGTGAAGGAAAAGAATTTGAGATGAAGACTAACACTTATTCCTTTTGTTCTATTTTATAGTCTTATAAAATTACTCGATAAAAAATTCTAAAAATATTTATGTGCCTTCCCCTCTTATATAACTAAACGAGGGGATTTTTTAGATCTTTGAAAAAGGTATAAAACCCATCATGAAAATTTCAGATGAAACGCGCGATCAACCTTCACTAGTAGATGTACTATATTTTAATGCCGAGTGCTTCGAGAGTCCATTAAATCTCTTTCAGTAAATAGGGTAATGATGTATAGAAAGATTTATTGCACCATAAGCTAGCAATAAATTTTCCTTTCCATCTTCAACTTCACCAAAATTTAAACCTATTCCAGCAAAAAACTTTTTTGATTTATTGCAAATTGTTTGATTTTGAAGATATTTTTTTTGAATTGATTTGCAGGAAAAATTAAACCCTTATCTTTATACCACGGAGCAATGACCCATACGTTCCCCCAGGATTTAAAATCATTTAATTCTCCAGTTCTATTTACAATGATAATTCCGTAATCAAAGGTAGAGGGGAAGACAATTTCAATTTTGAGTTAGTGATGAAGCATTTGGCCATGATAAAGTACACGATTTTTTCGTTTGGGATAGAGAAAAATGAAGTTAATTTATTTGTCAGAGCAAAATAGAAATGTCCCTTTTTGGGCAATTTAGAAATGTCACCTTGCAACATTCATCCCCTCTAAAACTATCCCAGGGGCTTGGGGACAGCGTCCCCATTTTAAATAGCTCTGCGAAGCAGCCATTTTTGGT